>JAAWGR010000031.1 GCA_022795445.1 Oscillibacter sp.
AGCCATTCCCATGGCTGGGGGGTTGAACCCCCCATTTTCTCTTTTTCTTCGCGAAGAAAAAGAGAAAACGGGCCGTTCACGGTCCAAAAGAGAAAAAGATGCCCCTGCGGGGGCGTTTTAGGCCCGGTGGAATCTTACAGTGCCTATCGGTAAGACACGAGAAGACCACACGGACTTGGCGTGCCTCTCCTTCCGCTGTCGCTGCTGCGGGGGCTGTTGGGGAACGGTTCGTCTAACGTTTCGCAATCTGGCAGCTCGCTGCATCTATCGTCAGAACGAACAAAGCGGTAGAAGTACACCCTACAGCGGGCACCGCAGAGCGACAGCGGCGGTAGACGCAGAGTCAAGTCCGTGTGAACTTCTCATGTAAAGAAGTACCATCTGACAGCAAGCACAGCACCTCACAGCGCTCTTTTCTCTTTGGACCGTGAACGGCCCGTTTCTCTTTTCTCTGGCGAGAGAAAAGAGAAATGGGGGGTTCAAACCCACCAGCTATGGGAATGGCTGAAAAGAACATGCGTCAGCCTGTCATGAATGTCCTTTTTGTGCATATGCTGTGGTGAAGGGGGATTTTGTTATGCGTAAATTGATTGCGTCATTCTGCGCCTTGCTTCTGTTTCTGGGGCCAGCTGCCTCCGCAGCCTATGCGGTGGAAGTCGACGCGCCATCTGCCCTATTGATGGAAAAAGAAACCGGCACCGTTCTCTTCGCAAAGGATGAACATACCCAACGAGAACCCGCCAGTGTCACAAAGGTCATGACGCTTCTGCTCACCATGGAAGCCGTGGACAGCGGACAGCTCTCCTATGATACCATGGTCACCGCCTCCGCCCACGCCTGCTCTATGGGCGGCTCCCAAATCTGGCTGAAAGAAAATGAACAAATGTCCGTTCATGATATGCTCAAAGCCGTGTGCGTTGTCTCCGCCAACGACTGCGCCGTCGCTCTGGCAGAACAGGTCGCCGGAAGCGAGGACGCCTTCGTCGAGCGCATGAACCAGCGCGCCCAGGAACTCGGCATGGAAGATACCCATTTCTGCAACGCTACCGGACTCCCAGCCGCCGGTCATGTTACCTCCGCCTACGACATCGCCCTTATGAGCCGGGAACTCATCCTGAACCACCCGGACATCCGCCAGTATACCACCATCTGGATGGACACCCTCCGGGACGGCACCTCTCAGCTGGTGAACACAAATCGCCTTGTGCGCTTCTTTGACGGCGCAACAGGCTTGAAAACCGGTTCCACAGACAGTGCCCTCTATTGCCTCTCCGGTACCGCTGAACGGGATGGCATGGAACTGATCGCCGTTATCATGAAGGACGCAACCTCCAACCAGCGTTTTGAGGACGCCAAAACTTTGCTGACCTACGGGTTTTCCAATTACGCCCTATGTAAAATTACCTTAGACACCCCGCTGCCGCCTGTACCGGTAGAACTGGGTTCCCAAGCGACGGTACAGCCGGTCCTGAGCGCCGGAGACGCGCTGCTGCTGGAAAAATCCAAGGCGGGGAACCTGACACAAACCGTCTCCCTGGCGGAATCCATCGCCGCCCCCGTGGCGCCAGGCGACCGCTTGGGAACGCTAACTGTTACCTCCGGAGAGGAAATCGTGGCGGAACTGCCGCTGCTGGCTGGAGAATCCGTGCCCCGGGTGACCTATGGGCAGATGCTTTTGCGGCTGCTGAAAACGGCGTTTTTGGCGGATTGAACCAAAGTGAACCTTGCGGTTTTGGCGGCCGCGGCTCTTGCTATTAACGGTAAATACTGGTATACTATATGTTACTGTTTCTCCAAACAAAAGAAAGGATGAATCATAAAATGTTGAACGTCAAATTGTTCCAAATGCAGAAATTCCTGACCGAGCCCTATGAGGAGGCCCTCACCCCCGCTTTGAAGGAAGCCCAGGAAAAGCTTCAGAACGCTTCCGGCCTCGGCGGCGATTTCACCGGCTGGGTCCACCTGCCCCGGGACTATGACAAGGACGAATTCGCCCGCATCAAAGCGGCCGCCAAGAAAATCCAAGGCAACTCCAAGGCCTTGGTTGTCATCGGCATCGGCGGCTCTTACCTGGGTGCGCGGGGCGTTATCGACTGCCTCTGCTCCCCGAACTATAACCTGAAGAAAAAAGATACCCCGAACGTCTACTTCATGGGCAACGGCCTCTCTGCCGACGCTATGAAGGAGGTCCTGGACCTCCTGGAAGGCCAGGACTTCTCCATCAACGTCATCTCCAAGTCCGGCACCACCACCGAGCCCGCCGTGGCCTTCCGCTTCTTCCGTGCGGAGCTGGAAAAGCGGTACGGAAAAGCGGGCGCCAAAGAGCGTATCTTTGCGACCACCGATAAGGCCCGGGGCGCCCTCAAGTCCCTGGCCACTGCCGAGGGCTGGGAAACCTTCGTGGTGCCCGACAACGTGGGCGGTCGCTACTCCGTCCTCACCGCCGTGGGCCTGCTGCCCATCGCCGTGGCCGGCATCGACATCGACGCCCTGATGGGCGGCGCGTCTCAGATGATGGAAGTCTGCGAGAAACAGGCCGATTTTACCTGCCCCTCCTGGACCTATGCCGCCGCACGCTTTGCGCTGTATAAGGCCGGTTATCCCATCGAGGTCCTGGCTTGCTATGACCCCGCGTTCCGCTTCATGCTGGAGTGGTGGAAGCAGCTCTACGGCGAGAGCGAAGGCAAGGACGGCAAGGGCCTCTTCCCCGCCAGCGTGGAATTTACCGCCGATCTGCACTCCATGGGCCAGTATATGCAGGCCGGTACCCGGAACATTTTTGAGACCGTGGTGCGCCTGGGCGCGTCCGACAACCAGCTGTACGTCCCCAAGGATGAGGACGACGGCGACGGCCTGAACTTCCTGACGGGCGAGAGCATGGACTATATCCGCGACCGCGCAATGGAAGGCACCCTGCTGGCCCACTACGAGGGCGGCGTGCCGAACATGATCGTCCAGGCCGACGGCAAAACCGCAGAGGCCCTGGGCCAGCTGATCTACTTCTTCGAGTACGCCTGCGGCCTCTCCGGCTACCTGCTGGAGGTCAACCCCTTCGACCAGCCCGGCGTGGAGGCTTACAAGAAGAACATGTTCGCCCTGCTGGGCAAGCCCGGCTATGAGGCGCAAAAGGCAGAACTGGAAGCTAAGCTGAAGAATTAAAAACGTCCAAGGGCGGGCCAAAAGGCCCGCCCTTATATCAATCCCAACATCCGCAGGAGACAACCAGCAGTGCGCTGCGCTTGACCGCCCAATAGACGGCATCCCCACCATCACTGCCGCCAAGTTCGATTACCTTCGCATTCTCAAAACGGTCAAGGTACCGCTTCTGCTGGGAGACAGGGATTTTATTTACGTTGGCGAAAAACTGTATTTCCTCCGCCAGATACGCCCAATCCCGCTTGATCAACCGCACTTCCCGGAAAATGGCATACGCTTGATACAGCTTTTTCCCCTGGGCCAGACAGCACGTCCGTTCCGCTGGCGGAATGTCCCAAAAGCCAGGTTCCCATTCCTCCGCATGAGCCATGCCGGACAAAACGGATTGTACATATGCCTCTGCGGCGTGGTGAAGGATGATGTAACCTCTTGGAAATTCGTAAGCGTCCAGCCGAATGCCCAGCGGGTAGGTGCGAAACCAGTCTTCATGCCGTTCTTCCGCATCCTGCCAGGTCAGCCCTTCCGCAATGCGGCAGAATGCGCCATAGTCTGCCAAAAGCCCCCGCAGCTGCTTCAAAAACTCTTCCATGTAATCATCCATACTTTCCAGACGCCCCCTCTGTACGGCCAGCTTTCCTGTACAGCATTATACGTGGATTGAGAATTTTTGCAAGCCAACAAATCGGCAAAATCCCAAACGCCCTGCAAAATAGGAGTTGTTTTTTCCACTAGGATGTGGTATCCTGGTAGAAACCACCCGGGAAAATTGAAATGACAGGAGTGATTACTATGGTTCGATTGATCATGGGTATGAAGGGGTCTGGCAAGACCAAACAGCTTATCGAACTGATCAACAACGCGGCAAAAGACGAACCCGGCCATGTGGTCTGCATCGAGGCCAACCACAACATGACATTTGATATCCATTATCAGATCCGTCTCATTGGCGCACACGAATATAACCTCAACAGCTACGACGTATACCGCGGCTTCCTCAGCGGCCTCTACGCCGGCAATTACGATATCACCCACGTCTTCATCGACAACCTTTGCAAAACCGTTGGCCGCGAAGCGGACAAGGATACCGAAGCCTTCATCAATTGGCTCGATGCCTTCAGCGAGCAGAACGGCATCAAGTTCACCGTCACCATCAGCGCCGAACCCTCCGCCCTCAGCGAGGATATGCAGCGCTTCATGTAAGCATGGACGCCGGAGCCTCCATCTTGGGATGGGGGCTCTTTTTCTCTTTTCATTTCCAGGGAAATGTGGTATAATGACCCAAACGTTTCAAACCGCGGACAAGGAAGGGTGATCGGATATGTATGACCGTTTGGATGAGGAATTCGTCAGCCGCAAGGATATTTTTACAGGCCATATCGTAGGCCTCCACGTGGACCAGGTGCGCCTGCCCAACGGCAGTCTCGCCAGCCGGGAAGTCGTGGACCACGGCGGCGGCGTGGCCGTCCTGCCGTTGGACCATGAGAACAACGTCCTGGCCGTGCGGCAGTACCGCTATGTGTTCGGCAAAACGCTGCTGGAAATCCCCGCCGGGAAACTCGACCCCGACGAAGACCCCGCCGCGGGCGGCCTGCGGGAGCTGCTGGAGGAAACCGGCGCCGTGCCGGAAATCTTCCAGCCCCTGGGGCACATCCTGCCCTCCCCAGGCTGCTACGGCGAGACGCTGTACCTCTTCCTCGCCCGGGGCCTGAAGATGCAGGGCCAGCACTTGGACCCAGACGAATTTCTACAGGTGGAACGGGTCCCCTTTGGCGAGATGGTCCACCGCTGCCTCACCGGCGAGCTGGAGGACGCCAAGACGGTCGCCGCTGTGCTGAAAGCAAAACTGCTGCTGAATCTGTAAATTGAACAAAAAGAAGGTGGATGCATATGCCCGGCGAGAAAACCGAAACCCAAAGACTGGTTTTAGTGGTAGAAGATGAAAAGAGTATTGCGGACATTCTGCGCTTCAACCTGGAGCTGAAAAACTACCGCGTCAGCACCGCCTACGACGGCGAGGAGGGCCTCGCCAAAGCCCGTGCGGAGAAGCCGGATTTGATTTTATTGGATATCATGCTGCCGAAGATGATCGGCTTTGAGGTGTGCGAGATTCTGCGCAAAGAGGGGAACAATGTCCCCATCATCCTCCTGACCGCCCGGGAAGAGGAGGACGACAAAGTTAAGGGCCTGGAAATTGGCGCGGACGACTATATCACAAAGCCCTTTTCCATGCGGGAGGTCATTGCGCGGGTGGAGGCCAATATCCGCCGCAACGTCATGCCCCAGCATCCCGTAGCCGCAGCGGACAGCGCGATGCCCGTCTCCGGGAACCTGTCCATCAATACCGACAGCCACCAGGTGTTCCGGGCGGGGAAGGTCATCAGCCTGACCCAGCGGGAATATGAGCTGCTGACGTTTTTAGCCAGCCACCCGAACAAGGTGTATTCCCGGGTGGATTTGATGGAGCAGGTCTGGAACTACGGCTATGTGGGCGACGATGTGCGGACCGTGGACGTCACCGTCCGCCGCCTGCGGGAGAAGATCGAGGCCGACCCTGCCAACCCGCAGTATATCCTGACGCGCCGCGGGGCGGGGTACTACTTTGCGGTGAATTGACCGGTAGGAAACGCCCCTCCGCAACCCTGAACTTGGAGAGGTTGATGGAACCATCAATGGCAGCTTGAAGCTAAAAATTGGATGCACGATAATCAGAGTAACAAATCGGGATTTCAAAGGAGAAATTTTTGATGGAACGTTTTAAAAAGGTTTATAGCCAAGGAACGATTGATGTGATTGAAATTTGGGTGGACACGGAGACAGGTGTAAATTATGTATTCCACAGGAATGGAACTGCGGCAGGCTTTACCCCATTACTGGATCAAGAGGGAAAACCGATCGTAACACCATAACTTCCAGTTTGAAAGAACCGCTCAATTCGTCCTTTTAGCGAAGGTGGGAATTCATAGACTTTTATCAACATGAAGGGTAAAAAGGGAGAAAGAAGGTGCCGTGTTGTTCCGCAGCCTGCATATGAAGCTGTCGCTGATCCTGCTGCTTTTGATCACCTCGCTGATGGCGGTGGTGGGGGCATTTTTGACCATCAACGTCTCCGGCTTCTTCACCGACACATTCTATCAGCAGATCGACAGCGTCTTTGGCGCGGACCAGCCGGATTTTGTGGCGTCCCTCCGCAGCGAAGCCGCCCAGGAGGATGGGGCTACCCGCATCCGTGACCTGATGGACGTTACCGCCGGCAAGCTGGGCGTCGACTACCGTACCCGGAACTTTTTCGTCCTGGACGGCGTGACAGGAGCCTATTTGGCCGGCTCCGCGGAGGAAAGCGCCCTGCCCAGGGAACAGAGTCCCAACCTGCTTACCGCCCGCAACGCCATCGCCCAGGGCGACGAGACCACCGTGGGGGACGTCAGCGACATCACCGCCGATTATATGGACGCCGCGATTCCGATCCTTGGCGGGGATAACGCGTTCATCATCTATATCCTCGACAACCGGGAAACGGTTTCCGGACTGAACGGGCAGCTGTTTTTGATCATCATGCAGGCGCTGATCATCGGTTTGCTGATTTCGGTCCTGCTGAGCTTCCTGCTGTCCAAAACCATGGTGGGGCCCATCGAAAAACTGACTGCCGGAGCCGAGCGCGTAGCCTCCGGAGATTTTAACAGCGCCCTGCCGGTGGAATCCACCGACGAGATCGGCATCCTGACCGGTACGTTTAACGAAATGGCGGGGGTGCTGCAATCTACCCTGGCAGCGGTGGAAAATGAGCGCAACAAACTGGATACCCTGTTCCTGCATATGACCGATGGCGTAGTTGCCTTCGACCACGCGGGAAAACTCATCCACTGCAATCCCGCTGCCAATACGATGCTTCAGCGCACCGTGGCGGCGGATTGCACCTATGGCGAACTGTTCGGCACGCTCTATCCTTTTCAGCAGATGCTGGCCCTTCAGCGGCCCAACTATGCCGAGGGGGAGCTGCTGGTGAAGGACCGGACGCTGGAGGTCTATCTGGCCCCCTTCTCCGACCAGGAGCGGGGCGGCGTCCTGATCGTTCTCCACGACGTGACGGAACAGCACCGCAATGAAGAACGCCGGAAGGAATTCGTCGCCAACGTCTCCCACGAGCTGCGGACGCCCCTGACCAACGTCCGCAGTTACGCAGAAACCCTGCGGGATGCCGAAGGAGCCATCCCGCCCAGTACCGCCAACAGTTTTTTGGACATTATTATCAAGGAAACCGACCGCATGACCCATATCGTTCAGGACCTGCTCACTCTTTCCCGCCTGGACCGGGGCGGGGCGGAACTGGTGCTGTCCCGCTTCCCCTTTGGGGAGGCCATTGAGAGCGTGGCGCGTTCCAGCGCCCTCAGCGCCCAGCAGCACGGCCATACGCTGACCTATGGCGATATGGAGCCGCTGCCGCTGGTCGTCGGCGACCGCAGCCGCCTGGAACAGGTGATGATGAACGTTTTGGGCAACGCCATCAAGTACACCCCGGATGGCGGGAATATCCGCATCACCGCCGGTTCTACGGAGGATACGGTCTGGATGGAGGTCTGGGACGATGGCATCGGTATCCCGGAGAAGGACCGGGAACACATCTTTGACCGTTTTTACCGGGTGGACAAGGCCCGTTCCCGGGAATCCGGCGGCACGGGGCTGGGGCTGTCCATTGCCCGGGAAATCGTTGAACGGCATCACGGCACGATTTCGATTGTTGATCATGAGGGGCCGGGGACCACGGTCCGGCTGGTTTTGCCCATCGGGCAGGAGAGAGGAGGCGCGACGGCATGAAGAACGGGGAAATCCAGGCGGATCGGGTGTTTCCAATTCCGGAACCGCTCCTGTTGGAAAAGGATTGGCGGGAACAATTGCGGCAAGACCGGTGTGGGAAACGGGGAAAAGACTGGATACGGCCGGATCCCCTGGAGAAATTCAAGTGGCTTCCGATGCCGCTGCGGATTCTCGTGGAGACCATTGTATATACGGTCCTGCTTATCTTTCTGATGGGGTATCTGATCTGGTACACCTCTAGGAAGCGGACGGGAAAACGCTTATGAAGCAGGAAAAAAGCCGCGATTTTATACAAAACGTTATCATCACCTTATTGTTTGTTCTGGCGGTCATCTTGTTTGCGAAGACCCAGCTTTACAGCTTGGGGATTGATGAACGTTCTCTTAGCCCCAGCCAGGTTCCAGCAGACAGCGGTACGGCGGTCCAAATGGCGGCTCTGTCTGCGCCTGTGCGGGTTGTGATTACAGGGACATATGGCCGGTATGGCAGCCTGACCCTCTCCACGGCAAGCGAGGCGTTCGATACTCCCCTGGGCCGCCGTTTAGCGGAGGCCTTGGGGTCAGCTCAGGGATTTGCGCCCTGTGGCGAAGCAGATTTTCTCGCCGCCTTGGACGGCCCGTCGCTCTATTATGATTTTTTGACCCCGCTGCCCCTTTCTGTTCTGTCGCTCCTGGTCAACGGCGCGGAGGGCGTCCCGGAGGATGTCTTGGCCCGTCGCCTGGTGATTTCCGGGCAGCCCAACGGCGCCGCGGCGCTGTATTTGTGGAACAATGCGGATACTTGTTACCGCTGCTCCACGGCGCTTTCCGCGGACAGCATTGAGGAAGTGGTTGGGCAGTATGAGCTTGGCGGGGCGTATTTTGCATTGGATCTTGATGAAAATACAGCGGAGGCTTGTTCTTTGTTTTTGGAAGAACTGCCGTACCTGCCGGTTTTAGCGGTTGGAGACCCGCTGGGGGATACGAAATGGCTCTTGACGGCGCTGGAGTTCAATCCAAGGACGCCGACGCGGTATATAGACGCCAACGGCACAGAGATCATTATGGATGGCAGCCGTTCCTTGCGGATCATGGCGAACAAGACGGTTTATTATCAGAGCGGAGGCGAACAGACGTTTACGGTTGAAGCAGAGGATGACGTTCCGACGCTGCGTGAGGCCGCGTTTGGAGCGGGGACGCTCTTGAATACGCTGATAGGGTCGGTTTGTGGAGATGCGGCGTTGTATTTACAGAGTATCCAGCAGAATGGCGCTGTGACAACGCTGCGGTTTGGCTGTCAGTGCGGAGGGATCCCCATACGGATTCCGATTGGGAGTGCGGCCGAGGTAACGCTGACGGGGACTTCGGTCACGACAATGACGCTGCGTCTCCATGTGTATACGCTGACGGATGAGGCGTCCATGCTGCTGCCGCTGCCGCAGGCATTGGCAGTTGCGGCCTCCCATCCAGGTTCCGAACTTTCCGTCGCCTATGTGGACCGCAACAACACCTGTCAGGCAAACTGGATCGTGGATTAAGTCTGAGGCGCGCTTCACGGCGCGGAGCGTTCGTTTTAGCCATCCCTGTAGCCGGCGGATTCATATGTCCCGTTTCGGCAGAAAATAAAAAGGAAGCGCCTTAGAACGATGAGTTCTAAGGCGCTTCCTGGCGCAGAAGGAGGGATTTGAACCCTCGCGCCGGTTTTATCCAGCCTACTCCCTTAGCAGGGGAGCCCCTTCGGCCACTTGGGTACTTCTGCAGGTTCCTCATTTACTTTTCCATTCGGCAAGAAATTTGGCGGAGAGAGTGGGATTCGAACCCACGGACGCTTGCACGTCGCCGGTTTTCAAGACCGGTTCCTTCAACCACTCGGACATCTCTCCATCGGCTGAGCCTGCAACCATCCCCCAAATGCTTTGCTATTATACCACACTCCCACAAGGCTTGTCAACTGCCTTTGCAAAGAAAATCCCAGAAAAAATCCCGCCGCACCACAAAATCCAGTGCGGCGGGATGCCGCCTTTACTTCAAACTGGCAGCCAATGCGTCGGCAAGGGCTTCCAGCCCTGCCCGCTCTTTTACGGCAGACTTCAGCGTGACTGTGCCTGTCAAAAGCTCCACGCCTTTCATGCCGCCCACCAGTTCCCCCATCAGCTTCCCGGCCTGGGGAGCCCAGGTACCATTCTCAATCAGGGCTGCGGTACGGTTTTGCAGGTTATGGGCCTTGAGATCCAACAAGAGGGTTTCCATCGGAGTAAAAATACCATTATTATACGTCGCCGCGGCAAATACCAGATGACTGCACCGGAATGCCTCCGCCACCAAATGGGAAAGGTCGGTGTGGGACACGTCGTAAAGCGCCACGCGTTCCACGCCGCGGTCCGCCAGACAGGCGGCCAGGATATCTGCGGCATTTTCCGTATTCCCGTAAACAGAACCGCAGAAGATAGCCACCGTCTTGTCCTCTGGGGTATAGCTGCTCCACCGCTGGTACTTCTCCACAAACCACGCGATATTCTTCCGCCAGATGGGGCCGTGGAGGGGGCAAAGCAGGTTGATTTCCAAGCCTGCGGCTTTTTTCAGCAGGTTTTGCACCTGCATTCCGTATTTGCCCACGATGTTGACATAATACCGCCGAGCGTCCGGGAGCCATTCTGCCTCAAAGGCCACCTCATCGGCAAAAATGTTGCCGTTCAGTGCGCCGAAAGTTCCGAAGGCGTCGGCGGAAAAGAGGATTTTATCCGCCGTATCATAAGTAACCATAACCTCCGGCCAATGGACCATAGGGGCCATCACGAAGGTGAAGGTATGGCGTCCTGTAGGAAGGGTATCGCCCTCCTTGACGGCAGTACAGCGAGCGGAGACGTCGCCGTCGAAGAACTGTCCGATCATGGCGATGGCTTTGGCGCTGGCGACGACCTGAGCCTCCGGGTACAGCCGCAGGACGTCCATAAGGGAGGCGGCGTGGTCCGGCTCCATATGGTTTACGATCACGTAGTCCAGCGGGCGGCCGTTCAAACCATAGGCGAGGTTTTCCAGAAACCGGGCCGAGACGGCGCTGTCTGCGGTATCCAGCAGCACGGTTTTCTCGTCCAGCACGAGGTAAGAATTGTAGGAGACGCCGCGGGGGATGGGATAGATGTTTTCAAATAACGCAAGCCGCCGGTCGGACGCGCCGACCAGCAGGATGTCCGGAGCAACCGAACGGACGCAATGCATAGTTAGGACTCCTTTTCTTCAATTTTTTCCGAATTTAATTTATATCAAACCCGTGGGCTTGTCAAGTGCAAGGACAACCTGTCAGGAAATTTTTCCCGCTCTCCTCCATGTCCTTCCTAGGGATACAAAAGAACGAAGCGGTTTCCAAGACGACTGGCGGTTATGTTTTTTCGTGATTCTACAAAAAACCACCCACAAATGGTTGTTGAAAAAATACGAATACTATGCTATACTTCAAATAAATGGGAAATTGAGCGCTCACGGAAATCTGTACAAGATGAAACGCTTCATGCGTACGTAAAAAAGGAGTATTTTTATGAAAATCAGACCGTTCCATCGCCTGACGGCCATGCTCTGCGCCTTGGCGCTTCTGCTCACGCTGTCCCCCGCCGTCCTCGCGGCGGAAAGTCCCGCCGAATCCGACAACAGCCTCCTGTCCGGCTATGGCTTTACTTCCAAAAACTGGGCCGATCCCACCACTTCCTACCTCTTTGAGAATCCCCAGGGCAACCTGACCCGTGTAGAGTACATTGCAATCCAACACTGGCGGATGAACGGCAACGAAATCAACACAGAATGGACGAAATCGATCGTAGTTGAAGATTATACGCCGGATTTTCAGCTCATTTCCAGCCGGACGATCCCCATAGAACTAGACATTTGGGGTGGATTCTTCGCGGGGGAGAAGTATAACTTCTTTATCTTCGGCCAAAACAATCCCAACGAAAGCGACAGCGTGGAGGTCATCCGCGTGGTGAAATACTCCAAGGACTGGCAGCGCCTGGAGCAGGCCAGCCTGTATGGCGCAGATACCTATCAGCCAATTAGCGCCAGCGGCGTTCACTGCGCCGAATACGGCGACGTGCTGTACGTCCGCACGGGCCACGAGATGTACAAGTCCTCTGACGGATTAAACCACCAGTCCAACATGACCTTTGCCGTTCAGGAAAGCACCATGACCATCCCGCCTTACGAAAGCGTAGGTTATGTCAGCCACTCCTTCCAGCAGTTGATCCTCATTGACAGCGAAAACAACATCATTGCCGCGGACCATGGCGACGCCTATCCCCGTGCCTTCCGCCTGTATAAATACGCAGCAAAAGCCGGCTCACTCAGTTTGAAATCCAGCGATAATGGGGCCCGTTCTGCCTATGTGGATTTCCAGACCTTCCCCGGTACCACCGGCAAAAACAGCACGAGCGGAATGCTGCTGGGCCTGGAGGAGGTCACAGACGGCTATGTGCTGACCTACATTTATAAGAATAATGTCTATCTGGCCTATGTGGCGAAACGGGACCTCACCGGAAATCACGGTGACGACGGCACCGTCAAGCTGACCAAACTCACCGATTATACAGAAGGTACAATCACAAAGGCCCATGCGTATGGCGCCACGATGGTTTCCACCGGCCTCTCCGGCGGCTATGTGCTTTGGACAGAAGTCCCCCAATACACCGGAGAAGGGTCCTCCGTTCCCAAGCGCGTCTTCTATGCCTCCTACTCCGCCGACGGTTCGATCGGACAAGTCCACGAATTTACGGAAGGCAGGCTTTCCGACTGCCAGCCGATCATTTATCAGGGCAAGATTGTCTGGTATCAGACAGAACAATCCATCCCCACCTTCTATACACTGGATGCTTCCGGCACAGCGGCGGTCAAGGCTAACAGCGCCGTTGCCGCCACTACTCCCACGGCTGCCGCAGCGGACGGATTTGTGGACGTATCCGACAGCGCCTATTACCATGACGCTGTGGAATGGGCGGTGAAAGCGGGCGTCACCGCCGGGACGGATGCCACCCACTTCAGCCCTGATGCGGTCTGTACCCGGGGCCAGGTGGTAACGTTCCTTTGGCGGGCCAGCGGCAGCCCTGAACCGAAAACGCAGCGCAGCCCCTTCACAGATGTCTCTTCATCCAGCCCCTTCTACAAGGCCATCCTGTGGGCCTATGAAAATGAAATCACCACCGGCGTCACCGCCACAACCTTCCATCCCAGCGGAACCTGCACCTACAATCATGTTGTAACCTTCCTCTGGCGCGCAAAGGGTTCGCCCATCCCCACCACTGCCAGAGGACAGGACGTCGCTGCCGCTATGAACGATCCGACCGGCTGGGCTTGTGAGAAGAATCTGCTTTCGGATGAACCTGGCAGCATAGATGATCGCTTCAAGCCGGACTCCCCGTGTCCCCGTGCGGATATCGTGACGTATCTCTATCGCGCTAACAGCATCGGCGCTGCTGGCTCCGGGACGTGAGCATCCAACGAAAAGCGGACGGAAATTTATCCGTCCGCTTTTTTGATATCTTGTACGGTCAGGCGGTCCCCTTTCACAGAGAACCGGACCTCCAGCCCTGCGAAGCCGAAACCGTAGACCCGCTCCGGGTCCTCCTGGTACCGTGGGCGGGGGTCCAGGGCCAGGATGCCCCGCAGGGCCTCCCGGCGTTCCGGCGGGACCTGTTCCAGCAGCTCTGGGGGGATGGAAACATCCAGGGTTTCTCCCGCCGGGGCGGAAGCAAACCCGCCAACAGCTTCTGGAATTCCGTCCGCGTAGGGCAGATAGGGCTTCACGTCTAAAATCGGCGTCCCGTCCATCAAATCCGCCCCCCGAACATGCAGGACCGGGCCATAGGCGGCGGACTGCTCAATTCCTGCCAATTCCACGGCAGAGAGGGCAATGGGATTTGGCCGGAAGGGAGAGCGGGTAGCGAAAACGCCTAACCGCGTATTCCCGCCCAGGCGGGGCGGACGGACCGTGGGAGACCAGCCGTTCCGGACCGCCCGGTCAAACACCCAGACCAGCCAGAGGTGGGAGAACCCTTCCAGGCCCCGCAGGGCGTCAGGGTTCCGGAACTCCGGCTCGAAAACCACAGCGGCTTCCAGGGCGCGGACCAGGCCGCTCTGACGGGGTACCCCGAACTTACTGGAAAAATCACTGTGGATTCGGGCAATGGCTTGCATCGTAAAGGTTTCTGGCATTGGAACATTCAAGTTAATTCCGTTCCTCGACTTCTTCCAGGCGGTTGAGGTAGGGACTGGCTGTGCAGCTCATTTCCGAAGCCGCGCCCTTGAACTTCTCCACATTCACTGTGCTCTCCTTCACAGGACGGATGGTACCCGCGCCTGCTACGCAGCCGCCGGGGCAGCCCATACCTTCCAGCAGGTAGCCGTCACGCTTGCCGGCCTTGGCCATAGCCAGCATCTTGCGGCAGTTTTTCAGGCCGTCGCCGTATTCGATCTTAACCTCGCGGTCGGGGTCGATGTGTTTGATGGCCTCCACGACAGCGGCCGCTACGCCGCCGCCGACAGCAAAGCCGCGTCCCATACCGGTACCCTCGTCCATTTCGTCGTCAGGATTGGCTTCCAGCTTGGAAAAATCAATGCCCATCGCATCGAACATCCCTTGCAGTTCCTCGAAGGTCAGCACGAAGTCCACGTCGGAGCGGACCGTCCGGCGGTTGGCTTCCAGCTTCTTGGCGGCGCAGGGCCCGATGAACACGATACGGGCATTCGGCCGGTCCTTCTTGACCATGCGGGCGGTGATGACCATGGGGGTCAGGGCCATGGAGATGTAGTCGGCGAACTCGGGGTACAGTTTTTTTGCCATGACGCTCCATGCGGGACAGCAGGAAGTGCCCATCCAGGGCTGCTTATTGGGGACTTCCTCCAAAAAGTCTTTGGCCTCTTCCACAGTACAGAGGTCGGCGCCGATGGCGACTTCCACCACGTCGGCGAAACCCAGGACGTTCATCGCGGCTTTCAGCTTCGCGGGGGTGGCGTCCTTACCGAACTGGCCCACGAAAGCGGGGGCGACGCAGGCAATCACCTCCTGGTTTTTCTTAATCGCAGAAATGACCTGGTAGATCTGGCTCTTGTCGGCGATGGCGCCGAAGGGACAATTGACCAGGCACATGCCGCAGGAGACGCACTTGTCATAATTGATCTTGGCGCGGCCTAGCTCGTCGGACTCAATGGCGTCCATCCCACAGGCGGCAGCGCAGGGACGTTCGATTTTGGAAACAGCGCGGTAGGGGCATTGATTGTAGCATTTGCCGCATTTGATGCACTTATCCTGGTCGATATGGCAATGTTTATCCTTATCCAGGTAGATCGCGTCTTTGGGGCAGACGTTCATGCAGGGGTGGGAGATACAGCCCTGGCAGCTGTCGGTGATACGAACCTGTTTTGGCGGGCAGGCGTTGCAGGCGAAGGGGATGATATTCACAAGGGGGAGGTCGAAATATTTTTGATCGGTAGCGGCCTCATTGATGGTCGCGGAGATGGGGAGCTGGTCGCCCATCATGTTCATGCCAAGGGCAAGCCGGATGCGTTCTTTGACGATGGCGCGTTCCAGGAACACGTCGTGGCGGTGGTGGGCAACGTCGCCTTGGATCATTTTGTAGGGGATCAAGTTCACCCGTGTGAGATCGCCCTCGCCGTAAGCGAGCATGGCAACCTCTTTGAATACGGTGCGGCGGATATCGTCTACCGCGCTATGTACGCCTCTCATACTTTGTCCTCCATAATAAACCGGGCGGGCGGAGCCGTCCGGGTAATCACCCATCAGATCGTGAAAATCTGGACAAACCTATTATATGCAACTCTCCGCCAGATTGCAAGAGCTTCTTTTTCCCATTGCTGCGCCGGAGAAAAACCGCCGCTCCACGCAAAGCGGCCAAGGCGAACCTGACTTCCGTCCTTTCCGCCCTGGCCGTTCCTTTGCTTCTGGGCTCACGAGATGTTACCCTCCTTCATCCTCGAAGCCCACAGCGCCCTTTTTGCACTTTTTAACAGCTCATATAGCATTCGACCTCCTCTAAATCGAGCAGTATCTGCAAACATTGCCGCAGCAGATACCATAGGTATTTTATGCCTGCGAACACCGCTTTTAGGGGAGAAGCGGACACTTTGCAAACATCTCGACTTTTGAACCATGACGCATGAATTTGTAAGGGTCTTTCACCCTATGCGTCTCGCTTTGAAAAATAATTTTCTTATTTATTTCCGAGTAAATTGTATCCAGTCCAGGCGGTTCTTTTCCCTTTTCCTTGGACTTGGATGTCCCTTCGCAAAAGTGCGCGGCACAGCGAAGGCGTTTAAATGATGCGTTCAGAATGCTGCCGTCATACGCCCAGGTTCATTCTGCGCATGAAAAATCGAGACCCCGTTCGTGGAAAATATGGAATACAATGGGATTGATATATGATACAAGGAACACTAAAAACAGAATGTAAAGAACATGTAAAGTTTTGCAAGATTGAAACGAAATTAGACGCGCCATACGTCAAGCGGTTCCGGCGTGTGGCGTCAGCGGATCTGCAAGGAGCTGTTCTGTAAAACAGGGGCTGTGCATATCGTAGTAGTACCGGCGTGAAACTGTATTGGGCGCACTTTGCCCGTACATCTATCAAAGCCAAGCACCAGGCATAGTGCTGCTCTTTCCGCCATAGCTGCCATTTTGTGAACTGCTTTCGATCGTTTTGGAACGGTTCTGCCTTATATGGGGCAATCAAACGTGCTAAAAAGCTGCTGCGGCCTGATCTGATACATCCCAATACCGTAACCGCACAATCCTTTCCGCTCCGTCTAAACACAAGGGTCACCTCCTTTTGAAAGATTAAAGCATGTCCCCTTTCTGATTCAAGCGGCTTCCCCATGCCGACCAGTGTCAAATCACCGGCCGGCATGGGTGCAGCAGAATCAGAGCTAGGACTCGCCGGGAGACGGCGGAGCCGTCTCGCTTTCCATAAACAGCCCGGTACAACCTTTCAGCAACTCCTTTAGGGATTGATACTCTTCTTTCGACAGATTCCGCTTCGCGCAATCAAACAGCTCGCTCGTCACGTCTTCTTCCAAAAACAGTACCTTCATCAGAACGCTCATTGCAATTTGAGACGCGCAGTGGGTATTCTCAATCGCTTGCAGCGCAAGGATGTCCTCCTCATGATCGCCTTTCAGCGCTCTTTCCGCTATTTGGGCAAAGCTTTCATAGAATTCCTGGTCCGCACGTTCCATTGCTGATGCGCCACCTGTAATCGGCTGCATCGGGTTACAAGGCAGCTCTGACCTGACGCCCGCCTTACATTTCGTCCAAGGCTTCATCAGTTTCGCTCCTTTAATTTCTTCCTTAGGAAACCATTGAAAAAAACAATGGAATTCCTTTCAACGGTGCTAATTTAGTCTTCGCCAGAGGCGTTCAATGAGTAACGCCGGTATACAGCAGACAGGTCCTTTGTCAGCAGAATCTCCAGGTTCGTTTCCGAGTGGAAAGACGCGCTCAGGAAATTACACAAAGACGCGGAGTCGGTCAGAATGTGAAATCTTACTGTAGAGTCCTTGTACCGGCGTTTGGCCTCGCCAAACTGAAGGAGGGCGGCAGAAACGGCGAATGGAATCAGGTGCTCCTCTGGAACAAACGCAGGAATGCAAATGTGGAGAAGTGGGGATTCACTGTCCGGCAGTTCCTCCGAGATGGCTACCCAGCTGTTTTCTACGTGCAGGGTTAGCTTCGGCGAAGCGTTTTTCTTTATCAGTTCGCCCACCATGCACTGAGCCGCGGCGCATATACGGTTGATATCCGCGGCGCAGTATTGTTGGACTTCCTCCAAAAATGTAGAGCCCTCATGCGCCGCTGGAGCCTCCGGTGCGGAGGCGGACGTCTGGCTCTCCGGACCATAGCCTGCTGCCTGAAGCAGCTGAGCTTCCGTGATTCCATTCTGCGGCTGCGCGTTTGGACTAACCATTTTTTCCAGACTCCTTCTGGAAGGTCTGCCTCTCAGGTTCGCGTTCAGCACGGCGCTCAGAAAGGACCTTGATAAGCCGGTCCTTTGGCTGAACTCCACGGTGCTGGTTGAACCAAGACACAATCTGGCCACTTTGGCCAGTTCCTTAGGGTCAAAAACGGGATTTGGACCGATTCCCGGTTCTTTTGTTATTGTGCTCATAGCGCATTTTTGCTTTCTATCGAGTGTAGGGGGTAATCCGCGCATCAAACATTAGCGTCTTGGTCCTGACTCCAAGAGGTTTGTGCTCACTGCGAAAAACGTGCTCTGACCGAAGCTGCTGCTCAACACGTCCCCCGGTATTGTCCGAACGTCTGCCATGCAAGCGGTTTTGACACGCTTCTGTGCCAGACGTGCATACAATTTCCCTGATGTCTGCGTCCTGCTGGCCTCAAACAGCAAGCAAGCGCTTACATCCATGGGCTTCCGTACTGCGGCGTTTCGCCTTTGTCGCTTCTCATCGGCAGTTCACGCTCCTTCCTCCATAGAACGACACATCGGTTGGTTGGTATCTACAAGTATAGCGCAAGCTTTTTCATTTGTCAAGTAAAAACGGCATTTTGTCGTTTATGTCGTTTTTGCGTTCCTTATTTGAGAACCCTTCATCCGGAGGTCGTAGGTTCAAGTCCTGGCTCCGCAGCCAGCTCCGAAATTCCCACCACCGTTCCGTTTCCGGCTTCGCCGAAAACTGCACTCTGGTGGGAATTTCTTCGCTTTCCACCGCGACTCGCTTCGCTGGACTCGCGACGGAAGGGGAACGGGGGAATCCGGGGGGCGAAAAATCGATTTTGTCCGCTTATTGCACAAGCGTCCTGAAATCGTTTGGTTTCGGGACGCTCCTTTATTTCCCTCAAAATAACTTGGATTTAAAAACGGGACAACGCTTTGAGCAAAGCGCTGTCTGTTGTATCCGCCGCTTTCTTCCTGACAGAGGTAACGGATATTCGTTGTTAATTTCCAACATGTATCCCACACCACGGCGGCTCGGCATTCCCGAAAGCGCCTCTTGACGGGAACTGTCGAATTCGTGTAAAATGGAAAAAAGAGATTATTAAAGAGGGACTCTTTATGCCAAACATACTTGCAAGTGTTGGGGACGGAAGCGTTACTTTGACGGCGGAGGCGGTGAAACGCCTTCTGGAACGGGGAGAGGGCGACGCTGCCCTCCTTTACTTGGCCTTGCTGCGCCATCACGGCAATGTGCAGCCTCGCTCCCTGGCCAGTGAACTGCGCTGGGAACGCATACGCATTGAAAATGCCGAAAACACCCTCCGCGAAATTGGCCTCATTCTCCCCCAGACCGCCGACCTGGAACCCGCCGATGAAAAACCTTCCTACCAACAGACCGATATCATCGAGAAATTAGAACAAGACGCTGAGTTCCGCAGCCTGCGTACCGAAGTCGAACGGCGCTTGGGGAAAAAACTGACTACCCCCGACGAAGCCGTCTTGCTGGGCCTCTACGATTACCTTGGCCTGCCCGCCGACGTCATCTACCTCCTGGTCTGCCACTGCGCCGAACGCGTCGCACAGCGCCAAGGTGAAGGCCGCCGCCCTACCTTGCGCCAAATTGAGCGCGAAGGCTATTATTGGGCCCGCCAGGGCATCGATAACCAGGCCGCCGCTTCCGAATACCTCCGCAAATATCACGAACGTCAGGGCCTCCTCCCTCAATACATGCGGGTCTTACAGCTGGGCAGCCGCCCGCCTGCCGCGGGTGAGGAAAAATATCTCCTTGCTTGGCTGGAAATGGGCTTTCCGCCGGAAACCGTCGCCGTGGCCTACGACAAAACGATCCTCAAATGCCACGAGCTGAAATGGCCGTACTGCAACGGAATCCTGAAACGTTGGCATGCCGCCGGCCTCCATACCGTAGATGAAATCGAACGGCATGACCACCCAGGCAAACAGGCAGAAAAAGAAGCTCCGCAAAAGGACGAAAAAGATGTTGCCTGGATGCGCAAATACATCCGGCAGCGGGACAAGGGGGTATAAACTATGGGCTATGAAGGGAAACTCCTGCGGCGGGCGTTACAACGCTATGACGACGAACGCCGGGAACGGGAGGCACGGCTTCAAGAACGGCGGGAAAACATCTTCCGCCGCCAGCCCCGCCTGAAGGAGATTGACGAGGAACTGCGCGCCACCATGAGCCGCTTGATCGTCAACGCCCTGCGCCGCGGAACCGATCCCCAGAAAGAAATCGAGGCCCTGCGGGATGAAAACCTGGGCCTACAGGCGGAAAAGCAAATGCTGCTGGAACGCATGGGCCTGCCCCTGGACTGCCTGGAGGAAAAGCCCGCTTGTCTCCTCTGCAACGATACCGGGTTCCGCGGCGGCGGAATGTGCCGCTGCCTCAAACGCTGCTACGCCAGAGAACAGCAGAAGGAACTCTCCAGGATGCTGAACCTGGGAACCCAAAGCTTTGAAACCTTTTCTCTGGAATGGTATTCTCCACATGACGACCGGAACCTGGGCATCTCTGCCCGCGAAAACATGGAATGGATTTACCAAACCTGCCGCCAGTTTGCGGAAAACTTCGAGCCGGACAGCGAGAGCCTTCTGTTGACAGGCGACCCTGGCCTTGGAAAAACGTTCCTGTCTGCCGCCATTGCCCGGGAAGTCAGCAGCGTGGGCTGGTCCGTGGTCTATGACACCGCCGCGCATATCTTTGACCGCTTTGAGGCTCGGAAGTTCGGGCGGGAGGATGGCGAGACCATCCAGTCTGACGTCAGCCGCGTGATGAATTGTGACCTGTTGATCCTGGACGACTTGGGAACCGAGATGACAACTTCTTATGTCCAAAGCGCGCTCTATAGTATTGTGAATGGGCGGCTGCTGGAGCATCAGGCAACTATTTTAAGTACAAACTTAAAGATCGAGGAGCTTGCACGGCGGTATTCGCCGCAGATTGCGTCACGGATTGAAGGCGAGTACCAGATTTTACCGTTTTTTGGAGAGGATATCCGTAAATTGAAAAAAGAGCGGAGCTAACGTTTTGTGTTTCTTATGCGTTTTCGCAAAAAATATCTGCGTTAAAAAACGGCGCAGATGCCGGAAAGTCCCATGTGTGGGGCGGCGTTTTCCGGCAACAATACGATTTGGGTATCGCAAACCTGAGCGAAAACGAAGGAGGAGCATACCATGAGGAACACATGGACTGTATTTGCCGCAACTCTGCTGCTGGTTTTTGCACTGGCTGCCTGCGGCGGCGACTCCCAGAACGGAAACAATGGAGACACCGGCGCCAACAACAGCGCGGGTGACACAAACACGGGCAATACCAATGGCGGCACGGACGATTCTGCCAACGGCGGCCTGATTGGCGGCCAAAATGACGCCTCTTCCGGCACAAATGGCAGTACAAATAGCCAAAACGGCACAAATAATGGCGTGTCGGGTTCCAATAACGGCCAGATGCCCGAGAGCCAAACCGGAAGCAATGGAACCGGCAATCAAAATGGGACGGCAAATGGACAGAATACCACCGGCCAGAACGGTACGAACGATGGAAATTCTCTGGTTGACGACGCTAAGGACGCGTTAGATGATGTAGGCGACGCGCTCACGGGCGGCAATGCGACCAAGCAGAGCCATAGCGGTTCGCTGATTCGGGGAGCATCGTTTGACCAGATGATTCGGAACGGCCGTGTCCACGACACGGATGGAATTCTGAACGATATGGAGAACAGTGTGACTCCCGGCGTAATGTTCTAAGAAGAGGCATCAAAAAGCCGTCAGGCTGTCGAAAGAGCAAAGGAGCTTTTTCGACAGCCTGATTTTTTCTGATTTTTCGTAGGTGGATGGATCGAATTGCGGTGAAGATCAAAAGGAGACCACCCACACACAATGGTTCCGCAGCAGCAGAAAAAGCAGCACCAACGCCCAACAGCCTCCGCACCAGCGACAGCGGAAGGAGAGGCACGCCAAATCCGTGTGGTCTTCTTCGTTTTCGTTGGTAGGTACTGTGGGATTCCACCGGACTTGAGACGCCCCCGCAGGGGCGTCTTTTTCTCTTTTGGAGCGTGAACGGCCCGTTTTCTCTTTTTCTTCGCGAAGAAAAAGAGAAAATGGGGGGTTCAAACCTCCCAGCCATGGGAATGGCTGAATCAAACGCTCCGCGCCGCGAGGCGCGCCCACCGCAGGTGCGCCCAGCATTGCTGGGAAGCAATGGAATCAACCAGGCACACGGACGATGCAGGTGCGGGATTGTCCGTCCCAAGAGGCGGTGATGGTGGCTTGTCCCTTGCCGACGGGGGTAACGAGGCCGCTGCTGGAGACGGTAGCGACGCTGGTGTTGGAGCTGGTCCAGGTGACGGCAGTGGTAACGCCAGAGAGGGTGAGCTGTACGCTGCCCTGGGCAACCGTCTGGGTAAAGTCGGTTTTATTGAGGTTGTTTGCGCCGCTGGAACCGGTGCTAGGCGTTGTAGTCGTGGTCGTCGGGGCGGCGCTTCCGCCCTTCACGCGGACAATGCAAATGGCCTGCTTGGAACCGTCCGTCACCAAAATGTTGGTGGTTCCGGAGGCAACCGGCGTCACCTTGCCGCTGCTGTCCACCGACGCAATGCTGGGATTCTCGCTGATCCAAGTATAGCTGCCGCTGCCGCCGGAGACCGTAAGCTGTACCGAGCCCTCCGAAACGTTGCGGGTAAAATCGGTCTTATTCAAACTCAACCCAGAGGGCAGCCTTGCCGCGACAGAATAACTGGTATCGCTGGCAGACGTACCGCCGTTAGAGGGCGGTGTCGAGGTGTCGGGGCCTTCCGGCATGACGCCGGTCCCGCCGCCTTCCGGCATTTCTGGAGCATCCTGGACATCCGGGTCTTGAGCGTCCGGATCAGCAGATGCGTCAGGCTCTTCCTCATTCGGGTCATTTGCCGGGCCGCTGGGGGGCGGGTCAACCGAGTCCATTGTGCCTGGCAAATCAGGGTCATCGCCGCCGATCTTTTTGGCGATCTTGTCGCCGTACAGCAAATATACCAGCAGCAGCGCCATAATCAAAATCAAAACGATCAGCGTTGGCGTGATCAGGCTGTATTGCAGCCCGTGGGAGGCCTTCCGGCTGCTGCGGGGGGCTGGGCGGCGGGGCTCTTCCTCATCCCAATAGGCGTCTTCTTCGCAAAATGGACAGTTTTTGTAAGTATCGGAATATTTTTCTCCGCAGACAGGGCAGCGTTTCATAGCCATAAGGGGAACCTCCTATGTCAATTGAATGTTATAGGCAAGGCAGGCGGGGCCTGCGCAAGGCGTCAAAATTACGAATAACATCATATCGACTTTTTTCGGAACAGTCAAGTATGGGACCGTCAATTTTTTGAAAATTTCGCGTTTCCCTTGCAATTTTCCCCATGTCCCTTATAATGGTACTGTACACTTCTGACATAAAAAGGGAAAGGCGGGGAATTGCGGCTATGAAAACGATCTTGATCGGCATCGCCGGAGGCACCGGCTCCGGCAAAACGACCCTCACGCACCATTTGAAGGACCACTTCGGGGGAAATGTGGCCGTCGTCGGCCACGACAGCTACTACCGGCGGCAGGTGGGCAAGACCTATGAGGAACGGGCCTTGCAGAACTATGACCATCCCAATGCGTTTGAGACGGATCTCTTGGTGGAGCACCTCAAACAGCTGAAAGCAGGCCAAGCCATCCAGTGCCCGGTATACTCCTACGTGGACCACAACCGGACGGATGAAACCGTTTTGATTGAACCCGCCAAGGTGCTGATCGTGGAGGGAATCCTGATTTTCCAGGACCCCACCCTGCGGGAAATGCTGGACATTAAAATCTTCGTGGAAACCGACGCGGACGAGCGCATTTTACGCCGCGCCCTGCGGGACGTGGAGGAGCGGGGCCGCACCCTGCGTTCGGTGGTCGCGCAGTACCTGGCTACCGTCAAGCCTATGCACGAGCAGTATGTGGAGCCGTCCCGGAAGTATGCGGATATCATCGTCCTGGAGGGCGGGCACAACTTGGTGGCGCTGGAATTGATCATGCAGCGCATCCAGAGCCATATCGATTCCCAGGATTGAAAAAATTTTATATACGGAAAATTTTGTGACATTTTGACCATCCCAGCCGTTCTATAAATGAAAGCAAACAAGAAAGGATGCGATCTGTTGAAACAATTTATTGCCATGCTGTGCGGCATTGCCCTGGCAGGATTGCTGGCGGGGAACCTTGCGGCCTGTTCCGCCCTTCCCGCCTCCCAGGACGTGCCGAAAGACGTCTCCGCTCCGCAAGATACGGCCCTATCTGGAGAGCCCCCTTCAAGCATCCCAGAAGGGGAGGACGCGGAAACGCCCACCGAAAGGGAGAACGATCAGCCAGCCGGTCCGGAAACGGGCGAACCGGCCCCAGCATCCTCGTCCGCGGCTCCATCCGCACCTCCGTCCACGCCCACAGGCAGCGAAGCCCGCCGTAATGCGTATGCGGAGCTTCTGCGCACGGCCCACGATCAGCAGACGCTCCCGGACGGCACAGAACTGGATGGCGGAGATATCGAGTCCATTGAGGGCAACCTGTTTGCCGTTTACGATGTGGACCGGGACGGTCAGGAGGAGCTGGTTCTTCTTTGGCAGAATGCCTATATGGCCGGGATGGTCGAAACCGTATACGCCTATGACGACGCCTCCGGCGAGCTGCGGGAGGAACTGCGGGAGTTTCCAGGCGTCATCTTTTACGACAACGGCACAGCAGAGGCCCCTTGGTCCCATAACCAGGGCCTGGCTGGTGAATTCTGGCCCTATAACCTTTACCAGTACGACGCTGTGACCGGGAAATACAAATCCGTCGGCTCCGTGGACGCCTGGGACAAGAACCTGAGGGATTCCCGGTTCGATGGCAGCAAGGAGATCTCCTTCCCGGATGATACCGACGCCGACGGCAATGGTATGGTGTATTACCTCCTGCCCCCCAACTGGGATGGGCACTACACCACGCTGGCAGATGATGCGGAATATCTGCGCTGGCGGGATACTTACCTCAAAGGCGCGGACTTCCTGGACCTCACTTTCGTTCCCCTGACGGCAGGCAACATCGCCCAGACGCTGGATGTCCCTTATGTGGAACTGGCGACGACCCTCCTGCCCAACCCGGCCGGCTGAGCGGCCCAATGATAAAAACCCCCTGGACACGCTGTGATACAAGCGTTTCCAGAGGGTTTTGCTGTGTGCAGGAAGGTTCGCCGCCATTCCACACAACAGACGGCTTACCGGCGAAACAATCCCTTTTTCTCGTAAGGCTCCTTTGAAACCGCCTGTACCTCGTAGCCCGTAGCCCCAATAGCAGAGCGCAGAGCCGCTTCGTCAATGTCGTGCTCCGTAAGGATAACCGTTTCCCCCCTGCCATAGGAGGAGGTCACTTTCTTCACCGGGAAAGCCTTGCGAACCGCGTCGTTCACATGGCTTTCGCACATCCCGCACATCATCCCGTTTACGCGTACTGTGATTTTCAACATGGCTGCTGTCACCTTTTTGTTATTTTTTGCCCGCCGCCGTGCTTTCGCTCAGCCCAACGCCGTATCCAGCGCCAGCATCACTGTAAAGCCCGCCGCAAAAGCCAGCGTTCCAAGGTTTGAGTGCGTCCCGGCGGACGCCTCTGGAATCAATTCCTCCACTACAACGTAGACCATAGCCCCTGCCGCAAAGCTCAGCAGGTACGGCAGCGCCGGCAGGATGAGGCCCGCCGCCCAGAGGGTCAGCCCGGCAGCCAGCGGTTCCGCCGCGCCGGAGAGGACGCCGTAGAAAAAAGCTCTCCCCTTCCCGACGCCTTCCGCCCGGAGCGGCATGGAGATGATGGCCCCTTCCGGGAAGTTCTGGACCGCGATACCGATGGAAAGGGCCAGCGCCCCGGCGGCAGAAATGGTTTCATTCCCTGCCATCCAGCCCGCCAGCACCACGCCCACGGCCATCCCCTCCGGGATGTTGTGGAGGGTGACGGCCAGCACCAGCATGGTGGTCCGCTTCAAATGGGTGCGTGGACCTTCCGGTTTGTCGCTGTTCTGATGCAGGTGGGGAATTGCCCGGTCCAGGGCCAGGAGGAACAGGACTCCCAGCCAAAAGCCTGTTACAGCGGGAAGGAAGGCCCAATGGCCCAGTTCCGCCGCCTGCTCCATGGCGGGGATCAGGAGGCTCCACACGGACGCTGCCACCATGACCCCGGCGGCAAAGCCGGTGAGCACGCGTTGGACACGTTCATGGAGTTTTCCGCGCATCCCAAACACGGAGGCTGCGCCGAGGGCCGTCCCGGCGAAGGGGAGCAGGATTCCTTGGATGGTTTCAATTGGCATGTTACGTTCTCCATATACAGTTAGCAAAAGCTAACCGTTTCTATTTTACAGTCATTTTCTCTGGTTGTCAATCCAGCGCTGAAACAGCAGCCTTTCTTTCAGGATGCCCAGTTCGGCGGCAAACGTTGCGCCCGGAGGTTAGCTGTAACTAACTCCTGCGTGTACGATACCATACGCCTTATCCGTTGTCAAGGAGGTTCTTCCTGGAAAATTACCAGCCCGCCGGGCCAAACGTTAAACATGCGCCGCAAATTTTTTTGCTCACCGCCTTATAATTGCTTCCGGTTTTGCGCAAAATCCGGACTGTTTCCACAGAAAATGTTGTGCAAATTTTTTACAATGGTAAAAACCGGAATTTTTCGCCAAACTTTTGGTTTGCAAAATCTTCATCCTCACTTTTTTAATAATTCTGGAAAGATTCAAAAGAGTGTGGTATACTTGTCCCGAACAATTTGACAGAACGGAGTGGGTACATGAAACGAATTGTTGAAGTGCAGATCCCGGAAGACCAAGTGAATCGTGTCGCAGCAAATTTCATCCAACAAGCCAATCTGTTTTCCAGTTACATTCTCATCACCAGGGACGGCAACAGCGTAAATGCCAAAAGCCTCCTGGGCTTTCTCTCCCTTGGTATTGTATGCGGTAAGCAGGTGGAGCTGTCCGCCGAAGGCAAAGACGCCGCCGCCGCGCTGGACGCCCTTACCGGCGTTTTGGAAATGCGTGCATGAATGCAGAAAAACAGGAGCGGTTTTTCCGCTCCTGTTATTTCTATGGCTTGCTCATTTCCGCTCCAGCAGCTTGCAGATCATAACCGCTGCCTCGCCCCGGTTGGTCCCCCGGGTTCCGGCATAGGTCCCTTCCAGCAGCCCCAGAGCCTGGGCAATGGCTGCATAACCCAAATCCTCCGCCGGAATGCTGTCCTTGTCGGTGCAGGAGCAGGTGAAGATACCGCTCAGCTGCGCCGCATTGCCAAATCCCGCCGCATTGATAAGGCTCTTGACCAGCTGTCCCCGGGTCAGGACGGCGTTTTCGTTCCGCTCCCCGCGCTCCAAAGCGCCTATCCGGTACATGGCGGAATACACATCGTCCTTGGTCCGCTGGTCCACGTTGTCCGGGTCCAGCCGTGCGTTGTCCAGGCTGTACAGCAGGCAGGCCAGATCCCACTGGGTCAGGCTCTTGCCAGGACGGAAGCTCTCGCATTCATAGCCCACGCCATACAGGGCCAGCCGCTCAACGGCCTCCTTGGCGGAACTCCCGTCCAGGTCGTTGTAGGTCTCTCTGCTTTTGCTGTAAAGTTCCTGCTCCAAAGGTTCGCCGCTCTTGGCGTCTACGCCGTAGAAATAACCGTCCCGCTGGAGGGTGTAACCCAGCTTGAGGCCATAGTAGTGCGTCGTCCCCAGTTCCATCAGACGTTTGGACGCCGTGTCGCTGCCAGTCAGCTCCTGTGGCACTAAGCTATAGCCCAAGGTTGCCTCGTAAGTGCCCATCCAGGCGTCGATGGCGGCCTGCTCCGAGACAACGCCCTCGGCGCTGCCAAAGGAGATCTCATCGTCCCATTCGTAGGAAAGGCGGTAGATGGAACCGTCAGCGGCGTCAATGAAAATTTGGTACAGGTTGTCGGGGAAGAAATAGCCGTTGACCTTTTGTGCAAAGAGGAACGTGTGATATGGCGGCTTTTCGTCTTCCGCCAGTTCGGCAAAATCCACCGTGTCATAAAGTTCCAGCGATTCGGCCCGCTCCGGGCAGAAGCTCTTGAGGAACGCCTCCGCCTTTGCCTGGGCCTGTTCCGCCGTCAGGACGATTTCCGCCTCGTCCCAGGGGGCAGAGGAACGCACGCTGCGGACTTCCCCCGACCGGGCGTCCACCGTGACGGTACGCGTCCAGTTGGCGTTTTCCCCGGACCTCTGATAGCGCAGGGTACAGAGCACTTCGGCCTTGCCGGTATCGTCCTTTTCGCCTGTGGAGTAGGACGCCGCCGCCAGAGCGTACCCTTGCAGGCCGAATTCCTGGATGGCACGCACAGCCTTGTCCAGGGTTTCTTTGGACAGAACGTCCTCCATCTGCTGGATGCCGCTCTGCTCTGCGGAGGAAAATCCCCCATTGTCTGTTGAGCTTTCTGCGGCCATGGCCGGTGATGCCGTGTCCTGCGCAACGCCGCCCGCCGTGTTGGCGTACTTGCGGGCCAGATCTTCTGCCATCTTGGTCAGGTTCACCAGCTCGCCGGTGATGCCGTCCACGTAGTATTGGTCTCCGTTCTCCGGCACATAGCGAAGGATGGCCTGCGCGGGCTCGTCCTCAGTTTTGACGTATTCCAGGCGCAATTCCAGGGTCTCTTTCAGCTTCTCCGCCGCCTGGTATTGGGCAACGCTGGTTTCCGGACTGGGAATGCCGCCGATAAAGGTCCCTTCCGGCGCAGTGCGCCAGAAACGGACAATCCGTCCATTCCGCACGTTGATATTATAGGATAACGGGGACGGCAGGCCGTTCAGGAGTACGTCGCCGGAATAGCTCCGGCTGCTGCTGTTGAGGCGTTCGGTTTCCTCAAAGTCGTCCAGCACGGCGCTCTCGCCGTCCCGGAGGATCTTGGCAAGGAATGCCTCCGCCGCGGCGCGGTCCGCGGAAGCGTCGCCCTTGGGGAAGGTGGGGAACTCCCAGCCCCAGTAGGCGGAATCCTCGTCATCCGATTGGTAGAAGCCGGTAATGGCGCCATCATCCAGGGCCTGGACGCTGATGTAGCGGTCACCGGAACTCCAGCGGAGACTCCATACGCGGGCAAGTTCTTCTTCATCGCAGTCGCCTTGGAAATTTTCATAGGCGCTGGTGTCCAAACCCAGCGTCTGTTTCACCGCCTGGGTCACGCGGGCAAGCTGGGCGTCGGCGGATTCCTCCGCGGCCATGGCGGGTGCTCCCAGCGCGCCCAGCAGTGCCGCGGCTAAGAGCAGAGACAGCAGTTTTTTCATACGATAACCTCCCTCAAATAACAGTCCTTGACAAGTAAGACGAAATTTCCCGGGAAAAGGTTCCCGTATCCGGTAAAATTTTTGCAGGCTCTTGCGTTTCGGCGGTTGGACTGGCAAGCTGTGTTATCTTGGCTTGTTTTTCTACAAATAGTATTATAAGATCTTGTAACCTTCGACGAAATGGCGGCTGTTTCTCAAAGAGGCAGCCGCGATTCTGTTTTTAACTGGGTTACTTCAATTCGTCCAAGGTCAGGGAAAAGCTGTCCATGAAGGTATCCAAAAAATACGCAACCTCCGGCAGCGCGAATGCTTCCAAGGCTTTGTGGGTCTGGGCTGCGGCGTCCCGGAATTCAGCGTTGCCCGCCTTGAGCTCCTCCACACACTTGATGTATGCCGACAGCTTATCCGCCGCCTTCACCAGTTCCTCGACCTCAGGGGCAACCTCCGTCAGGACTGGCGCGTAGCAGGTTTGCAGTTCCTCCGGCAGCATAGACAGCAGCCGTTCGGAAGCCATTGCTTCCACATCCTTGTATGCGGCGCGGATGGCGGGGTTCTGGTACTTGATGGGCGTGGGCATGTCGCCTGTGAGAATCTCGCTGGCGTCATGGTAAAGGGCCGCGGCAGCGACTGCGCCGGGGTCGATGTCCCTGCCGAAGATTTCCTTCCGGATGACGGCCAGCGCGTGGGCCAGCACCGCCGCTTGATGGCTGTGTTCCTGGACATTTTCCGGCGCGGTATTGCGCATCAGCGCCCAGCGCTGGATGAACCGCAGGCGGGAAATATATGCAAAAAAGTGGCTTTTCATTCCGCCTCTCCTCCGATCTCCCCAAACAGAATTTGCCCATCGGTTCCGGTAATCCGGACGGGCCAGGTCTGGTTGTGTAAATTTTCACCGTCGACATACACCCCGCTGTAGTTGGGCGCATGTCCAAAATATTTGCCGCCGGGGCGGGATTCCTCAAACAGCACAGGATACGTCTCCCCGACACAGCCTTCCAAGTAAACCCGCCGCAGCTCCGCCGCAGTTTCCGCGGCACGGCGCGCCCGCTCCTCCCGGACAGGCTTTGGGACCTGCTCCATAGCTGCCGCCGGCGTCCCGGGCCGGACGGAATAGGGGAAAATATGCATCCGCGCAAAGCCGCACGTCCGTATGAACGCAAGGGTCTGCTGAAATTCCTCTTCCGTTTCACCGGGAAAACCGGTAATGAGATCAGTTGTGACGGCGGGGCGCATAAAATGGCGATTCAAAAGCTCTACGGATTGCAAATAACGCGCCGTGTCATAATGACGGTTCATGCGGCGCAGCGTTGTGTCGCAGCCGCTTTGCAGCGAGAGGTGAAACTGAGGACAGAGATCGGGCAGCATGGCGGCGCGCTCACAGAATTCTTCTGTAACCGTCCGAGGCTCCAGGCTGCCTAAGCGGATGCGGACGCCTGGAACCGCGGCGCAGAGCGTTTCCACCAGATCAATGAGGGTTTCTCCTCGGTTCAAATCCCGGCCCCAGGAAGAAATCTCAATGCCAGTGAGGACAATTTCCCGATAGCCTGCCGCCATCAGCTTCGACGCCTGGACGGCGGCAGGTTCCGGCGGCAGGGAGCGCACTGGCCCCCGTGCGTAGGGAATGATGCAATAAGAACAGAAATTGGAGCAGCCGTCCTCCACCTTCAGCATAGCCCGCGTGCGGCCGGACAGGCCCCCAGCGGGCAGCACCTCAAACTCTCGGCGGTGCAGGGCAGTATCAATGGATTCCAAAGGCTTCCGCTGGGCAACGGCCTGTTCCAAGAGCCGCAGGAAGCCGTTCCGGTCGCCGGAGCCGCCCAGAAGGTCGGCTCCCAGCTGGCGGGCTTCGTCGGCATGGGTCTGGGAGTAGCAGCCGCAGACGGCGATGACCGCACCGGGATGTTCCCGCCGCAGGCGGTGTACCGTCTGCCGGGACTTCTGGTCGCTGGCGGCGGTGACGGAACAAGTATTGATAATATAGGCGTCAGCCTCCTCGCTGAGGGAGACGGTCTCGTGACCCATGGCCCGGAGCTGCTGTTCCATGGCCTGGGTCTCGTATTGGTTCACTTTGCAGCCCAAGGTGTAAATGGCGGCTTTCATGTGTATCAACCTTTCATTCTTAGAAAAACTTCCATTTCAATGCAGAGGCTATGACATAGCTTATCATAGGTTCATGCAATACACGGCAGTCAAAGGCGTCTTTGGGGGAAAAGTTTTCCCAATCCGCCCATACAACTAATGGGCAATCCTGCCCGGGGATCAGGTCGGTGTGTATTTTGAGATAACTGTCAAAAATATCGCAGGAATAGCGTTCTTGATAGCCCGCTATGTGGAACAGGCGGACTCCAGTGAAGCAGAGTTCCAGCGGCCGTTTTTCCCACTGGCTGTGGAAAAGCATATGCAGTTCCCGCTGCTCTGGTCCGCCAAAGGACATGGCTTGTTTGCTGTCGACGGAAGCGCCTGATTGATAGCTCAGGCTTACCAAGCAGCTGTCGTGGAAGCCTCCGAAATGTTGCAGCAGGGTTTCGATATCGGTTTGTGTCTTCACAGCAATCCATTCGTGCATAATAATCCTCCCTGGTATTGAATTTTCAGAAGCAGGCAAACAGCGTTAAAAGCACCGCCCACACCAACGACAGCGGAAGACGCGCCAAGCCACCAGAGGTCCCCGCAGCAGCGACAGCGGAAGGAGAGGCACGCCAAGTCCGTGTGGTCTTCTCATGTCTTACCGATAGGCACTGTAGGATTCCACCGGGCCAAGAACGCCCCCGCAGGGGCGTCTTTTTCTCTTTTGGACCGTGAACGGCCCGTTTTCTCTTTTTCTTCGCGAAGAAAAAGAGA
>JAAWGR010000138.1 GCA_022795445.1 Oscillibacter sp.
CTCTTCCATTAATATACAGTTGACGGGCGGTGGGGCGCTCGTGTTATACTGACAGAGCCCCGCCGCTGAGCGGGCAATTTGCAGCCTAGGCCGCCTGACACTGCTGATCTATCTGCTGGGCGACCTGGCCATTGACCTGCTCGCTCCCGTATATGACACGCTGTGCCTTTTCCTGCACCCTCTCTTTTCCATGCTTCTCTGGGAAGCGCTGATTTTTACTGTTTGTGCCGCCGCAGCCGCTGCCCTCCGACAAATCCCCTGCCTCAAAAATTGGCTGTGACTGAAAAGACTCCCCATCCGGATGGATGGGGAGTTTTCTTCGCCGGAGCAAAGAATCAGCGAATTCTGCCCACGCCCCGCTCCGCCCGCTTGGACGCAGGCGGCTCCATCACCGGAGGGCGCTGCGGGAGACGTTTTTGCACTTCCTCCAGCAAAGCGGCCTGCACTCGGGACTGCTGCACCTGCTAACGCTTTTCCTGACGCAGCGTCTCCAGTTCCTTCTTTTCTTCTTCCGTCATTTTAACATTCCTCCTGATAATTGTTCCTGTTTCATATTCCCTGTTTTAGAGCAGCGTTCCAGCCTTCCGCCGCTTCCTTCACCTTTTGCCGCAGTTCACTTTCCGCATCTGATATCAAAGGGAGGTTTTCCAAAAGGGTCTGGCGGGAAAGGAGCGGGGTCGGGGGAAACCCCAGGAAATAACCCGTATGTATTTCCGTAATATAGCGGGGGAAGGGCACCCAAAGAAGGCTGTTGGGCCTTCCTCGGATCGACGGGCCTTTGGGGACCGGCTGTTCCCCCCGGTAATAATCAAACAGCCGCTCCCTGCCGGGTCGGATATTCCGGAAAAATTCCGCCACCGCCTCGGATAATGCGTCTTCCATCAGCGGCCCCGGGCAAATCATGTCTTGCTTCAATTTGATTCCTCCTAACGGCATCTTCTTCATCCTAGCGGAAAGCCGCGACGCGGGCTCTGGAAGGAAAACGGGAAAAGAATTCTTCCTCCCGTGTCGCCGCTTTTCCCGAATGCGGCTCCACCGTCAGCCGCCCACAAAAGGGACGGAAGAGGCGTTTTGTAAGCAGTTCCTATACAAATCAATTTCGCCCATCCATTACCGCCTCAGGCTTGCCTGTCCCCTTCGCCCGAACCGCAGCGCTCCGGCTCAAAAGTACCGGCCAGGGAATAAAAGACCCCCGCTGTCAATCTGAGGAAATTTGCCGAAAGGGCTTTTCAAACGGAGGAAACTGTGTTATGATGTTTCCGTAAAAAGTTACAATTTGTTTCTTTGTATAAGAAATGTGCGGCGTCCCCAGCATAGGAAAACGCCGCGTTGTGGAAAGGCGGGGAGTTTTCTCCATGAACTATTTACGAAAGCTGATCCTATTTCTTTGCGACGCGCTGCTGCTGTTTGCCGTCGCAATGTTGCTTGCGGCGTTTTCCACACGTTATAACCTGACCGACGCCGTCAGCCGCGGGCAGTTCGCTCCGCATATGCTGCTGCTGTTTGTATGTACCATGTCTTTCCAAATGCTCTTCCGCAATTATGACAGCGTATGGCGCTATGCGGAAAGCCGGGAATATCTCTCCCTTCTAACTGCGTCCATTCTGGGTTTTGCCGCCTATGAGGTTGCCACCCGTTTCATTTTCCATTCCGATATGATCGCCTTCCTGCTGCTGACCGCAATTTTCAGCGTCTGGGTGCTGGGGATGCTGGGCCTTCGCATTACATACCGGGTCATCCTGGCCCATCAGCTTTACCGACGGGGAAACCATCGCATTCCCGTGTCGATTGTCGGAGCGGGAGCGGCCGGCGTGCAGCTGCTGGAGGAGCTGCGGAACAATCCGGACAGCCGGTATTCTGTCCAGTGTTTTTTTGACGACGATCCTGGGAAACGGGGCAAGCGCATTCACGGCGTGCCGGTCCGCGGGGCCGTCCGGGACATCCCCGGCAAACTCGCCTCTTTGAAGATACAGGAAATCCTTGTCGCCATTCCCTCCACCAGCGAAACCCGCCGGCAGGAGATCCTGCGAGAGCTGTCCGGACTTCACATCAAGGTCACGGTTCTGCCGGGGACCCTGGAGCTGATCCGCCAGAAGCCCATCCGCGCCCAGCTGCGCGACGTTCAGATTGAGGACCTGTTGGGCCGGGAGCCGATTCAGCTGAACCCGGCCCCTGTGGACGCCTTTCTTGGCGGAAAAACGGTGCTGGTCACAGGAGGGGGAGGGTCCATCGGCTCGGAGCTGTGCCGGCAAATTGTCAAACACGATCCCAAACGGCTGGTAATCGTGGATATCTACGAAAATAACGCTTATGACATCCAGCAGGAGCTTTTGTATAAATATGGCGGACGGCTGGATTTAGCCGTAGAAATCGCTTCGGTCCGGGACGTGGAACGTCTACAGCAGCTCTTTGCCCGCTACCATCCGGATGTAGTCTTTCATGCCGCCGCTCATAAGCACGTTCCCCTGATGGAGCAAAGCCCCCAGGAAGCCGTGCGGAACAACGTCCTTGGCACGCTGAACCTGGTGCGGACAGCAGACGAATACGGAGTTTCCAAGTTTATCCAGATCTCTACCGATAAAGCGGTGAACCCCACCTCGGTGATGGGGGCCAGCAAGCGCCTTTGCGAGATGATTCTGCAGTCCATGAAGGGCCGCAGCACTACGGACTTTGCCGCGGTACGTTTTGGCAATGTTCTGGGCTCCAACGGCTCGGTTGTGCCGCTGTTCAAGCGGCAGATTGCCGCCGGAGGCCCCATCACAATCACGGACAAGCGGATTATCCGGTATTTTATGACCATTCCGGAGGCAGCCCAGCTGGTTCTTCAGGCGGGCGCCATGGCCCGGCAAAACGAGCTGTATGTGTTGGATATGGGACGCCCTGTAAAAATTCTAGATCTGGCGGAAAACCTGATCCGCCTGTCCGGCCTTACGCCATACCAGGACATCAATATAGTGGAAACGGGCCTGCGCCCCGGCGAAAAGCTGTATGAAGAACTTTTAATTGCCAGCCGGGACATTGAAAAGACCGAGAACGATCAAATCTTTATTGAGCGGCAGCCGGCCATTACGCCAAAGGAACTGGAGGAAAAACTGGCGGTCCTGTACGCCGCCCTTGAAAAGAACGACCCCAGCGTCATTCGGGGCGCGCTGCACCAAGTAGTGCCCACTTTCCACGAGCCAGAGGAGTTGAACCGTGAGCAGGGGCGGGAAGTCCACATTCCCAAGCAGGAGCCTCCAGCCGCTTCCCCCGCAAAAGTCCTGCCTTTCCGCCGCCGGGCGGCGCATTAAGCACCGCCCGGCCGGGACGGCCATTTTTTAGAAATCAATACTCTTTCAGAAGAAAGTATACTTTCTT
>JAAWGR010000139.1 GCA_022795445.1 Oscillibacter sp.
ATAGCCCTCGTTTTCAGTTTATAGAGGAAGAACCAGAACGAAACACTGCTCCAACAAGTAAATCGTTGCAGAGTTCGTCTGGCTCTCCAATGGTGACCCGGCGGAGATTCGAACCCCGGACCCACTGCTTAAAAGGCAGAAGACGCGAAAACGCCAGGATCCTTGCGCGCCAATAGATTCACGTGCTAATGAAGAGAAAATTTGCAACAAATTTCGCAAGAGGACATTTGTGGTTGTTTTATGATATCTCAGAATATTGTGGATTTGTCTTGTGTTCAGAGCAGAAACATGCGCCAACATCCCACATAATCGTACAGATAGGAGACAACTATGAGTGAAATCTGCAAACTGATTTCTGTTACAAACCAGAAGGGCGGTGTCGGTAATGGAAAGTAAAAGATTATGGAAAGTCCCTCCCTAAAAACATTGTTATCAGAGAAAAAGCCTCGGAAAGACTTTCCATAATATAATGATGTCACTTGCCAAGGCTTTTGAGCCAGTCCATCAAATTCAAATTCTTTTGCCAGGCGGTTTTGTCAGGCTCGGGCGAAGGGCTTGGGTATGCCAGCATCAGCGCCTCACGTTTAAATCGCTCGTCGGCGCGGGCGTAAACTTCAGTGGTACTCACATCGACATGGCCCAGCAGATCACGGATATAGACCAAATTCACGCCGGATTGCAGCAGATGCATGGCTTTGCTGTGGCGCAGCACATGGGGAGAAACTACAGTTTGCGGCGAGATTCCCCTCAAAGACTGAGCCTGCGTGACGTATTTGTTCAGGATGTAGGCAATTCCGGCTCTAGTCAGCTTTTTTCCGTCTCGGTTGCAAAACAGCGGATAAGCGTTGTGAGCGGAGTAGTTGGAGTCACGTTCCTCCCAATAGGCCCACAGCAGCTTTTCTGTCGGGGACATAATTGGGACAAGGTACACTTTTCCGCCCTTTCCGGACAAACGAATCACCGTAGGACTGGAGAGACGAATATCGCCAAACTTGAGGTCAGCCAATTCCTGCACCCGTGCACCAGTATCGTAGAGAAGGCTCAACTTCGTAAGATCACGCCGTCCAGAGGTGGTACGGGTATCTGGCTGTGCCAAAAGCGCTTGGATTTCATCCAACGAGAGATAGGACATTACTTTTTTCTGCACTTTTTTGTATGGGATAGAGAGAATTTCCTGGCACCGCTCCAGTAGATGAGGCGCTTCATACTGCAAGTAGGTGTAGAACGTATAGATTGCTGCAAGGCGGTCGTTTCTTATACTGGCAGAGCAGCCACGACAGTTCTCCAGCCATTGCAGAACCCCCTCTACCAGATGGCGATCAATTTGTTCCAATGTCAGCTTGTGGGGCGGCATCTGCCGCTCATCCCGGCAATAGAGCAGCAAGGAAAACGCATCCCGGTAAGAGCGAACGGTATTCATGCTGCACCCAGACTGTCCAGGGAGATAAGAGCCAAGATAACGGCTGAGCTGTATAGCAAAATCCGTAGGTTTCATGGCGTCCCACCGCCCGGAATCACATAAGCCCAGGTTGTCTCCATCTGCCGTACCACATCAGGGTATACTTCGGCAGTCAGGCGCAGATACCGGGAAGTGGCCTGTATGGATTTATGTCCCATAAAAACAGACAGGACCAGGAGCATCGCGGTTAAATCCTCGCCGTGTTCCACACATCTATGCAACGTATGGACCGCGAATGTATGCCCTTATGGCATAATAAGGACAAACCGGAAAGCCCTTGCGTTGCAAGGAGTTAGCGGTTTGTCCTTATTCTTTTTCCACTAAAAAACGGCCTTGAAATGGGGTCTACGGGAGGGGTGATAACCAGGGGCTGCACTTAAAGGACAAATTTTTTCAGACTGATAAGGAGGCAAAAAATGGGTTCCTGGGGTATCACAACGAGGGAAAGCGACTACGACCTGGACCTGCTGGACTCTATCGTAACCACGCAACTGAAAGCGGTGGACTTCTCCACTTTCAACGTAGCAGATGCCCTCGAAGTAATCAAGGCGGACATTATGGAGGAAATCAGAAAGGCCAATCGTGGTAGCTCTGCGGCGGAATTGGTTTTCTATTTCAGCAAGAGTTTTCCGCAGAACTTCACTCACGGGGCACGCTTGATTGCGGAGTGTCTGGCCGACTACTACCACACTGGGGAGCTGATTGTCACCGAGTATGTCGGTAAGAGCAAAGATCCGGTGGATCACCACATCAAAGAGTTTGTTGTCACTCCGGCTGATCTCAAGATTCTGCTGGATGAGCTACAAAGCGTTCAGAAACCGGAGCATGAATTTTATCAGGGCTGGTTTGAGGAGGAAACCCGTCAACAGTGGCTGGCGCATATCCGGTCCGTCCAGCAGACCTTAAACGAACACGCATAGGGAAGGAGGCGCGGCATGGCTGATTTACAAATGGTGCTTTCGGAGGCGGTCAAGCTGAACCGGAGCATTTTGCAGTTTCTCAAATTTTCCATCTACACGGACTATGACGATTTGAGCGGGCTTGACATTGACCGTACCGATAGCGAACAGCTTCTTCTTTGGGAGGAACTGCGGCGCATCACGGACAAGCTGGCGGATGTGCAGGAGTATGTCTCCTATCTGACCCGGCCCATTACGGAGGTCAGCATCTTGCGGAAAGGGACCGCTGGGAAGTACCGGACAGCGAAAGGGCACTTCTACGACTGCCGCAGCAGTATTGAGGCCCTGGTAACGGACGAATATCACGAAGTCCCTTACTGGACCCGGACCGTTGTGGAACACAACAGAGAGGACTACTACCTCGTTGGCTATAAGGACCTCCCCATGAAGGGGCTGCGCGTCCGTGTAAGATCAGCGGCATAATCAATCATCAGACAGGCCCGCCCTCAACTGACTAAAAATCGGTTGCGGGCGGGCTTTTTTGCGTTTTCGGACAAATCTACAGCGGACAGAGCATGAGCGGGGCGGTGACTATCAGCAGTCACCGCCCCGCTTTTTTTGTTTCTCCGCATATCTCAAAGGAGGCAATCACCATGCCGTCAAATTTGAATCTGGATTACTACTACGGCACCGAAGCGGACCAGTACAGCTTTTACCGCATCCCCAAGACCCTTCTGACAGCCCCCCGGTACAAGAGCGTTTCCATTGAGGCCAAGGTCCTCTACGGCCTTCTGCTGGAGCGACCGCAACCAACGATGAACACTCCGCATAACTTGAAACCGCATCCTCAAAATGTTCCTCTATCTCGTCCAGCAGAATATCGTCAATCGTAATCGGCCTATCCCCGCCGTTGAGGATCAGCGTCATTCTGTCGTCGTAGAGGT
>JAAWGR010000032.1 GCA_022795445.1 Oscillibacter sp.
CTTGAACGATGAGATCACACGCCTCAAAGGCGAGGCCGCACAGGCGCAGGAGGAAATCACACTTTTCAAAGAAGAATCCGCACGTTTCCAAGATACCGCTGCACAGGCGCAAAGCGAAGCTAGCCGCTTGAACGATGAGATCACACGCCTCAAAGGCGAGGCCGCACAGGCGCAGGAGGAAATCACACATCTCAAGGAAGAAGCCGCACGTTTCCAAGATACCGCCGCACAGGCGCAAAACGAGGCCAGCCGCTTGAACGATGAGATCACGCACCTCAAAGAGGAAGCCGTAATAACGCAGGAGGAAACCGACCGCGCCCAAAGTGAAGCCGATACGCTGCAAAGCGAAACGGTACGCCTCCGGGAAGAAGCCGCTAAAGCGCAAAGCGAAATCGGTAAACTGACCGCCGAGGCAGCCCGTGCGCAGGAGCAGAGGGCCAAAGACCTGCATCAAATTGAAGATTTGAAGCATAAGGTCATCCGCCTCCAGCAGCGGCTGGACACGCGGGGTTCCCGATGAAGCCGGAACTCCTTGCCCCCGCCGGGTCTCCCGACGCCCTCCGGGCTGCCGTGGAGCATGGCGCGGACGCTGTTTACCTTGCCTGGGGGACCTTTAACGCCCGGCGCAGCGCGCAAAATTTTTCCGACTCGGAATTTGCAGACGCCATTTCCTACTGCCATATCCGCGGCGTAAAGGTTTTCCTTACCCTGAACATCCTCCTTTCGGACCGGGAACTTGCTTCTGCTGTGGACACGGCGCGGCAAGCCTGCCGTTTGGGCGTCGATGCGGTGCTGGTACAGGACTGGGGACTGTTTTACCTCTTGCGGCGGATGCTGCCCGACCTGCCCCTGCATGCCAGCACCCAGATGAGCCTGTTTACTTCCAGCGGCGCACAGGAGGCGGCTGGCGACGGCTGCCAGCGGGTCGTTCTGGCACGGGAGTGCTCCGGCGAGGATGTCGCCGCCATCTGCAAACGCTGCCCTGTTGAGATTGAGGTTTTTGTCCATGGTGCGCTCTGCATGTGTTACTCCGGACAGTGTTCCATGAGCGCCCTTATAGGCGGAAGGTCCGGCAACCGCGGGCGCTGCGCCCAGCCCTGCCGCTTGCCCTACGGCGTCAATACAGCGGCAGGAAAGCAATATCCGCTGAGCTTGAAAGATAACTGCCTTGCGGGGCGCCTTGCCGAATTGGAAGCTATGGGGGTTGCCTGCCTGAAAATCGAAGGCCGGATGCGGCGGCCCGCTTATGTCGGCACGGTTGTAGAAATCTACGCCCGGCTCCTGGCAGAACGGCGCGGCCCAACGGCTGAGGAACAGGCCCTTTTGGAGGACGCCTTTTCCCGCTCCGGCTTCACCGACGCCTATTGGCAAGGCCGCCGCGGCCCGCAGATGTTCGGCGTACGTCCTGAGAACGCACGGGAAGCGGATACGCTTCCCGTGATGAAAACGGAGCGGCGGACCGGGGTGGCTTTCCATGCGTCCATTCAAGCTGGGGAGCCTTGCTCTCTGACGGCCTGGGACGATGCCGGCCATACGGTTACGGTGACTGGCCCTGTCCCAGAAGCCGCACGTACACGGGCTGTTTCCGCGGAAGATTTACGCGCCCGGCTGCAAAAGACTGGAGGAACGCCGTATTTTTGTGTAAACGCCGCTGTAGAGGTTGCCGAAGGACTGTCTTTGCCTGCGTCGGCGGTCAACGCCTTGCGCCGGGACGCCCTGGAGGCCCTTAACGCCGCACGCTCTGCGCCGCCTTCCCGCCGGGAACGTCCAAAACCGGAACTGCCGGATTTGGACGGTTCGGCTGCTGCGCCGGAGTTTACTATTTCCGCGGCGGACTTCCGGCAAATCACGCCGGAACTCCTCGCGCTACATCCCGCACGGGTTTCTGTGCCTTTGGAGCAGTTTGCGGAACAGTCCGCCCCGCCAGAGCCGGAAACTGCATGGTGTGTGACCCTCCCCCGCGTCTGGCGGGACCGCGACGAACCAAAACTGCGGCATTTGCTGGAACGCGCCTGCACCCTTGGCGCGTCCGGCGCGCTGCTGGGGAACTTGGGCCATCTTTCCCTGGTTCGCGGCACAGGTTTGGCGCTTTACGGTGATTTCGGCCTGAACGTTTTTAACAGTTATGCTCTTGCCTACCTGCAATCCAAAGGTCTGCACACAGCCTGCGCATCTTTTGAACTGCGCTTTGCTCAAATCCGGGATTTCAAGAAAATCCTGCCGCTTGAAGCGATTGTATACGGGCGGCTGCCGCTGATGCTCACGGAAAACTGCCTGATGCAAAACAGCGGCACATGCCGCTGTGATCAATCCAATTATTTGAACGACCGGACAGGCGCGGCGTTCCCCCTCCTTCCGGCCTGGGGGCACCGGACAGAAATTGAAAACAGCCGTGTTCTATGGCTGGCGGACCATCCGGAGTACCGCCATCTGGGCCTGCGGTATGCACGGCTCCGTTTTACGACCGAGACGCCGGAGGAATGCGTTCGGGTCTTTCAGGCCTATTTGGATGGCGCTTCCGCTTCCGTTCCCTTTACGAGGGGCTTATACCTGCGGGGCGTCGAGTGATTATCAATTGTATATTATCTGGCTATTATTACTGACAGCAGTTTATCGGCAATATACCATTCGTAATGTTCCTATCAAAAAATACAGAAAGGCTTGGAGCAACCCAACATGAATACACCGAAAGAACTCAAAGTAAAATATTTTACAGAAGGGATTGATCCCCTTGCCTGCGTCCCTGGCTCTGACTGGGTAGACCTCCGCGCCGCCGAGGACATTTCCCTCAAAGCAGGCGATTCCTGTCTTATCCCCCTGGGCGTCGCCATCGCCCTGCCGGAGGGCTATGAGGCGCACGTTGTTCCCCGCAGCTCGACTTTCAAGAATTACGGCGTCCTGCAAACAAATTCGATGGGCGTTGTGGACGGTTCTTACCGCGGTGACGGGGACCAATGGCGCTGGCCCGTTTACGCCACCCGGGACATCACGATTCCGAAGAATTCCCGCATCTGTCAATTCCGCATAGTGGAAAATCAGCCTCCGCTGTATTTCACCGTTGTGGACCATTTGGAAGGCGTGGACCGGGGCGGCTTTGGCTCCACCGGCAAATAAGGGGGAAATGTGATGGCAAGTATTGTTTTGGCTTCCGCATCTCCCCGCCGCAGAGAATTGCTGGAACGCATCGGCATTACCGATTTTGAAATCCGTGTGCCAGAGACCGATGAATCCTTCCCTGATCACCTGACCCCGCCGCAAGTAGTTGCATACATCTCCCGCAAGAAAGCGGAGGCGGTCCCTTGCACAGAATCAGAAATCGTCATCACGGCGGATACCATGGTCTTTTTCGACGGACAGCGTTTGGGCAAACCCCAAAGCGAAGCCCATGCGCTTAAAATGCTGATGGCTCTGCAAGGGCAGCGGCACACGGTCTGTACAGGCGTAACCGTCCGCCAGGGAGACCGCCGTTTGACGGAATCTGAATCAACGGACGTCTTTTTCCGCACGGCAACGGCAGAAGAACTGCGGCGTTATATCCAGACCGGCGAACCGATGGACAAGGCGGGCGCATACGGCGTACAGGGGCGCGGGGCGCTTCTGGTGGAGCGTTTGGAGGGCGACTTCTTTAACGTCATGGGGCTGCCTGTTTTGCGTCTTTCGCGGATGCTCCAGCAATTTGGCATAGAACTTTTTTGATACGAACACATGATCTTGATTGAATTTGGAGGCTGCGTTGAAAAATTTCCTGAAAAATAATGGCTTATGGATTTTGTTTGCGGCGGCAGTGATTTCCGTTGGTTTAGCGGCGTTATCCTTAATGAGTACCACCTCCTCCCCTCTGGTAGATATCACAGGAACCATCACATCACCGATGAAGTCGGCCTACACGGCGGTCGCTATGTGGTTTAACGATCTACAGCGGTATTATAAGGATACAGCGGCTATAGAAGAAGAAAACGCCGCTCTGCGGCAGCGCATTGCAGAGATGGAAGAAACCATCCGGCAAGCGGAAGCGGACCGGGCGGAAAATGTACTGCTCCGGGAGCTATTGAACCTGACGGAGCAGCGGCGGGACTTATCGGATTTGGAGGCTGCAACGGTAACGGAGCATTCGGTGACAAACTGGACGTCTTCTCTAACGCTGAACAAGGGGACATCTTTAGGGATTGAGACAGGCGATTGTGTGATTGACGAGACGGGCGCGTTGGTTGGCGTCATCAGCGAGGTTGGTCTGAACTGGTCGACGGTACTGACGCTGGTGGATACCGATACATCACTTGGCGCGCAGATATTCCGTACGAAGGACTTAGGGATTGCTCAAGGTGATTTTTCGCTGATGGAGCAGAAGCGGCTGCGGCTGGACTATTTAACAACGGACAGTCAGCTGTTAAGCGGTGATTTGGTAGTAACGTCTGGGCTAGGCGAATATTATCCGTCCGGTTTGGTCATTGGGTCGATTGAGGAGATTCAGGTAGACGATTCTGGCGCGGCATCTTATGCGATTCTTGCACCGGCGGCTGATTTTGACGCGCTGACGGAAGTTTTTGTAATTAAGTCGTTCGAGATTGTGACCTAATCAACCATGCTGGACCAACAGCAAAAAAGCAGCTATCAACATTTTTTACCGATCAAACAGCGAAAGAAGCACCCAACGCCCAACAGTCCCCGCAGCAGCGACAGCGGAAGGAGACGCAGAAGCAAATCCGTGTGGTCTACTTCGTTTTCGATGGTAGGTACTATAAGAATTCCACCAGGCCCACAGCGTCTTTTTCTCTTTTGGACCGTGAACGGCCCGTTTTCTCTTTTTCTTCGCGAAGAAAAAGAGAAAATGGGGGGTTCAAACCCACCAGCTATGGGAATCGCTGAACCAAACGCTTCGCGCCGGGAGGCGCGGCACCCCCCTGCAAGGGGATAAGGAGGTAATCCAGTATTGCTAGCAAGAAATGAAACCATCTTTAAATGGCTCCTTTACGCCGTAGCAACGGCATTCTGCCTTCTCCTGCAAGGAGCAATCCTCCAACGCTTGACCTTTTGGGGAGTCATCCCCTTCCTGTACCCGCTTTTAGCGGTAATTCCAGCTTCCTATGAGGGGCCTATACGGGGTACGATCTTCTCCGTCTGCGTCGGCATAGCGTGCGACCTGCTCCTCCCTGGCCCAATCCCCTGCCTCTATACTTTAACGTTCCCCCTTGCCGGCTTGTGCGCCGCTTTACTCTCGCAAAGCTTCCTGACTGCCGGCATCTTATGCTCTTTTGCCGGCTCCATGTTCTCCTTCCTGCTCACCGACAGCTTCCGCTGCCTCCTCCTATGGATGACCGGGAACGCCGCATGGCGCGCAGGCGCTTCGGTCATGCTCCGTGAATTCTGCGTCACCGCGCCCCTGATCATCCCCGTCACGCTTCTTTTCCGCAGCGTATACCGCCGAACGCATTGGGACGACTAAACAAAGGAGTTGCCTATGGATCACATGGATCACAAAGAGATGCAAAATGCCCGGCTTTACCTCTTAGCTGCCGCATTGATTTTCTCCCTCATCGCATACCTGGCAATTTTATATGATACCCAAGTCATCCACCATGAGGATTATTCCGCAAAATCTATCCGCTCCATCGCGCGGTCGGAAAAGGTTGAAGCCTCCCGCGGCATCATTACCGACCGTAACGGCCGCGTCCTGGTCTCGAACCGCTCTACCTACAACTTAACCTTCGACCCTTCCCTGCTCCCTCCCGACACGGACGCCAACTCTGCTATCCTGCGCCTGCTGGAGCTTTGCCGCGACCAGGGAATCTCCTGGAACGACAATCTGCCAATTTCCTTTGAAGCGCCCTTTGTCTACACCATCGACAGTATGGGCAGCATTCAAAAAGACCGGTTCCTCACCTACCTCAAAACCCTCAGCAAATCCCGGGATGCTCTGGGCGCATACCTGCTGCGGAATTCCGACCTTCTTTCTTCCGCAGAAGACGAGGAAAATGCTGCCGCTGCCGTTTCCAGCGCCCCTGCCAGCGAAGAAGACTCCGACAGCCCTGGGAAAACCCTGTCGCCCACCGAACGCGGACGCGCTTTGGTGGAGCGTATGACAGCGGCGGACCTTACTACCGAACTCCTGAACGCTGCCGGGATCACCCCTGTCCGTTTGATGGAAGTCATGCGGGCGGAGCTGGATGTTGACCCGGCGCTGTCCCTGGACCAGGCGCGGCTGATGCTGGGCGTACAGTATGAGCTTTCTTTGCGGACGATCAATACCGCTTTGGACGCCTACGTCCTGGCTGAAGACATTGACACCAACTTTATTTCCATCCTCAGCGACGGCAAATACCTGGGCTCAAAAGTGGTCAATTCCTCTGTACGGGTATACGAAACTTCTTACGCTGCCCATATCCTGGGTTACATGGGCCCCTTCGAGAGCCGGGAGGAATACAACGAACTGAAAGACCTGGGATACGATTTTGACGATCAGATTGGCCGTACCGGCGCGGAGGCCGGGTTTGAAGAGTACCTCAAAGGCAAGGACGGCTACCGGATGGTTTCCATGAACGAAGACGGCAAAATCACCGGCGAATACTACTCTCAGGAACCCGAACCCGGCGCAATCGTGGAGCTGACCATCGACCTGGATTTCCAGCAGCAGGTGGAGGACATTTTGGCAAGTACCATCCAGAGCATGAACCGCACCAAGCCGGACGAGGAACGGGGGGCCGGCGCCGCTGTGATAAAAGTCGGTACGGGCGAAATCCTGGCCCTTGCCTCCTATCCAACCTTCAACCTCTCTACTTTCCGCCAAGAGATCGGCGAGCTGAACCAGGATCCTGGACGGCCCATGTATAACCGGGCGACCGTCGGCACATATCCCCCGGGCTCTACCCTGAAGCCTTTGACCGCCGTCGCCGGACTGCTTAGCGGGGTCGTGACGCTGAAGGAAAAAATCCGGGACACTGGTATCTGGCGTTATCCCGGCGACGAGAAAAACAGCTGGTTCTGGTGCTGGTACCACGCCGGGCACGGAAACCAGACCCTCACCCAGGCAATCACGAATTCCTGCAACTATTACTTCGGCGAGCTGGGTTACCGTATGGGGATGGATACTTTCCGGGAATATTTAATGATGTTCGGGCTTGGTGTTCCCAGCGGTATTGAGATTTCTGAAAGCAAAGGCCTGCTCCCGGAAAACCCGGAGGGCCAGAACCAGGCGCCGTGGGCAGCGTTCGGCCAGTCGAACCAGCTCTACTCCCCTTTGCAGCTGGCCAATTATGTGGCGACGCTCGTCTCCGGCGGAAAGCACTGCTCCGCCCATCTGCTGAAAACGGCCAAAACTTATGACAATTCTTCCGTGATTGCCGCAGGCAATACGGAACCGCTGAATTTTATTGATATTGGCGAGGAAAATCTGGACGCCGTCAAAAGAGGTATGCGGGGACTCGTCACCGGCACCCTTGCCCCCTACTTCAGAAACTGCGTCGTGGACGCGGGCGCAAAAACCGGTACGGCGCAAGTGTTCAGCAATGTGACAAACAACGGCGTCTTCGTCTGCTTCGCTCCCTATGAGGAACCGGAAATCGCCGTGGCAATCGCCATCGAACGAGGCGGCAGCGGCGCGGCTTTGGCTTCGACGGCCGTGGACATCCTCAACGCGTACTTCACGCAGGATGAAACCGGCGCCGTGATTACAGGAGAAAACGAACTTCTCCCTTGATTTTTCCAGGACTTTCTTTATATACTATTTCTGTTTGCTGTACAAAGAAATGTCCGAAATTATAGATTGAAGGAGTAATCCCATGCGCAACGTGTTTGACCCCCGTTCTGCCCTCTGCAAAACCCCCTTTGGCGCAGTTGCCTGCGGAAAAACTGTAACCCTCTGCTGCCGCCCCCTAGCCGTCGACGATTTTACCCACTGCGCTGTTGTCATCCAGCGGGAATTTGCAGGGAGCCAGACAGAAACCGAACTGTCCTTTGCCGGCTTCCTGGGCGACCGGTTCTGCTTTTCCGCTGTAATCCCCGTCCCGGAGGAACCGGACCTGTTGTGGTATCACTTCCGCTTCTGGCGGGACAACGGCACGGGCTGCCTGTACGATAAAACCGGTTACCACAGCGAGGGGACGCCGGTGAGCTGGCAGATGACCGTTTATCGGGAGCGCCATACACCGGAATGGTTCGGCGTGGGCGTGACCTATCAAATTTTCCCGGACCGGTTCTGCCGTCTCTCGAAGCCGAACCCGTCAGGTATGCTGGGCGACCGGTGGGTCCATGAGGCGTGGGATGAACTTCCGGCCTGGCGTCCGGAAAACGGCGAGATCAAAAATCGAGATTTCTTCGGCGGTTCCCTGGCGGGGATTCAGGCGCATCTGGATGATCTGGAGGCGTTGGGCGTATCAACGATCTATCTTTGCCCGATTTTCGAGGCGGCGTCCAACCACCGGTACAATACCGCCAATTATGAAGCAATCGACCCAATGCTGGGTACGGAGGACGACTTTCAGAGCCTTTGTGCGGAAGCGAAGCGGCACAACATCCGGGTAATTTTAGACGGCGTGTTCAACCACACCGGGTCCCAAAGCATTTATTTCAATGCAGATGGGTTCTATCCAACATTGGGCGCGGCACAGAGTATGGACAGCCCTTATTATCCTTGGTTTTCCTTTCTGGATTGGCCTCACACTTATGAATCCTGGTGGGGAATCACGACGCTTCCGAATGTACGGGAGGAGACCCCCTCCTATGTGGATTATATCATCGAGAGCGAGAATTCGATTGTGCGGCGTTGGCTGCGGGCTGGTGCTTCCGGGTGGCGGCTGGACGTGGCGGACGAGCTGCCGGACGCGTTTATCGAAAAGCTGCGGACAGCGGTGGAAGAAACGGACCCGGACGCATTATTGATCGGCGAAGTCTGGGAGGACGCAAGCAATAAGATCTCCTATTCCCAACGCCGAAAATATCTGTTAGGCCACGAGCTGCATGGGGTAATGAATTACCCCTTCCGGACGGCGCTGCTGGCGTACCTCTTAGGCGGGGACGCCGCCGCGTTTCGGGAGGCTATGGAGACGATTCGGGAAAACTATCCGCCGGCGGCTTTTTATGCGGCGATGAATTTCCTGGGGACCCATGATACTCCCCGAATTTTGACCATTCTTGGCGGCGGCACGCTGTCTGACGACCGGGAGTGGCAGTCCACCTACCGGCTTTCGCCGGAGCAGCGGGCGCTGGGCCTGGCGCGGGTACGTTTGGCGGCGGCGGTGCTGTTTACGTTTCCCGGCTCCCCGATGGTCTATTACGGCGACGAAGCCGGCATGGAGGGCTGCGGCGATCCGTTCAACCGGGGAACGTTCCCCTGGGGACAGGAGGATCTGGAGCTGCAAGGCTGGTTCCGGAAGCTGGGGACTTTGCGGAAGGAGCGTCCGTCTTTGCAGCGGGGCTCAATTCGCTAGAAGGAATCGGAGGGACCGCTGCTGGTATTTACGCGGAATCTTCCCGGCGAGCGTACCATTACGGTGGTCAACGCCGGTCCGGAGGGACGTTCTGTGCGTTTGGAGGAAGACATTACCGACCTGATCAGCGGGGAAGTGTTTCCCAATGGCGAGATTTGGCTGGAACCGTACCGGGCACGTGTGCTTGGCCAGGAGCGTGAATGTTTCACGTGAAACATCAAGGGAGAGGGCGTTTGCCCTCTCTTTTTTGTGGGGTCGGGGTGAAATTCCTGGCAGAAATTCTTGCAAAATTTTCAGTTTGCCCTTGCAAGTGCAGAACGGCCTTGTTATAATAATTTTTACCTCATATTGTTATGGGCCTGGAGCGGCCTTCCCGGTCGGGCCGAAAAAATCCAGAAAGTAGGTGTTTCTGTGGCAAAAACCATCGCTATCGTGAACCAAAAAGGGGGCGTGGGCAAAACAACGACCTGTGTGAACCTCGCCGCTGTCCTAACGGAGCTGAAGCAGCGGGTGCTCCTGTGCGACTTTGACCCGCAGGCGAACGCTACCTCGGGCATGGGTGTGGATAAAACCGTGTCGAAGGGCGTGTATTCTGCCGTGATTGGCGAGTTTCCCGCAGAGGAAGCCGTCGTACATACCCGGTTCGGAGACGTGCTGCCGTCCAATAAGGCGCTGGCTGGCGCCGGCATCGAGCTGATCGGCATGGAACAGCGGGAATTTCTTTTGCGCAAGGCGCTGGCAACGCTTCAGGATGCGTATGACTTTTTGCTCATTGATTGCCCGCCGTCCCTGGAGCTGCTGACACTGAATGCGCTTTGCGCGGCGGACTCCATTCTTGTACCGGTGCAGTGCGAATATTTCGCGCTGGAGGGGTTGTCGGATCTGATGAATACCGTGCGGCTTGTCCGGCGGTCGCTGAACCCATCCTTGGAGATGGAGGGTGTTTTGCTGACGATGTATGACGGACGCACCAATTTGGCGCTGCAAGTTGCGGAAGAAGTGAAGCACTATTTCCCCGGCAAGGTTTACGCCTCGGTGATCCCGCGGAACGTGCGGCTGTCGGAGGCTCCCAGCCATGGAAAGCCCATTACCTCCTATGACCGGGCTTCCCGCGGGGCGGACGCTTATCTCTCCTTTGCTAATGAATTTTTAAAACGGCAGGGCAGTTAACCTGCCCCTCTGCTTATGAAATTCCCTGAGATCTGGCACACTATATAAGAAAAAGAACCCAAATTTTCACTTTGCGGAACGCAGGAAAGGAGTGCTATGGCAAGTAAGAAGCCTTCCGGCTTAGGCCGGGGCCTGGGCGCCCTATTGGGCGACGACGTATTAAAACCAGAAAGCACCGGTACCCTCTCCCTCCCGATCTCCCAGGTGGAACGCTGCTCTTCCCAGCCCCGCAAGTCCTTTGACGAGGCGTCGCTGACGGAACTGGCGGATTCCATCCGGGAACATGGGATTATCCAGCCTTTGACGGTACGGAAACTGTCGTCAGGATACTATCAGATCATTGCCGGAGAGCGGCGGTGGCGGGCGGCGCGGATCGCCGGGCTGAAGGAAGTCCCGGCAGTCGTGATCGAAGCGGACGACCAGAAAGCCTCGGAACTGGCGTTGGTGGAAAATTTACAGCGGGAAGATCTGAACCCGATGGAGGAAGCCGCCGGATTCCAGGCGTTGATCCAAACTTACCACATGACCCAGGAGGAAGCCGCCAAACGGGTGGGCAAATCCCGGAGCGCCGTAACAAACGCGCTGCGGCTGCTGGGACTGAACCCCACTGTTCGGAAGCAAGTGGAAAGCGGCCAGCTGTCTGCCGGACATGCCCGGGCCCTCCTCCCCCTTGCCGCGCCCGCCCAAGTGCGTACAGCGGCGACTGTGATTGAGAGCGGCTTGTCTGTGCGGCAGACGGAGGCGCTGGTCAAGCGGCTGCTGGCGGAGAAAAAGGAAGAAGAACCGCCTGCGCCATCCAAGGAAGTGGACTATGCCGCAGAGGCGCAGCGGGAGCTTTCCACCAAACTGGGGCGCGGCGTACGGATTGTCAACGGCAAGAAGAAGGGCCGGATTGAATTGGAATATTACGGTATCGATGACCTGAACGATCTGTTAGAAGCGTTGGCGCTTCTGCGGATGCGGGAGAAAGGACCCCAGGAATGAAGATCGAGAAACGATGCGGAGCGGGCGCGCCAGAGGAACCGGAAACCCCTGCCGCAGGGCGGAAGCCCGTTATTGTTTATATCATGGTCCTGTTTATTGCCGCGTTCCTGCTGATGGCGCTGTCTTTTTTCATGCATCAGCGGAGCAACAGCGAGGCGTTGGGGCAGCTGCAAAGTTCCGTCTCTGCCATGCAGGAAATGCAGGAGACACAGGAACATGTGGTACAGCTTCAAAAAGAGCTGGCAAAAGCGAACGAGACCGTCAACGAACTCATGGAGCACAAAGGCAGGATCGAGATGCTGGAAACGGAACTCGCACAGGCAAACCAGGGGTTGGACAACGCCCTGGGCAGCATGGATGATTTCTGGCAGCTGGACGAAGCCTATGTCCTGAGCGACCAGGAACGGTGCCAGGAGCTCCTTGCTGTGCTTGAGCAGCGCAAGGAATTGGGGACCCTTATGCTGTCCGAGAAAGCTTGGGCGCGTCTTGAGGAGATCGGCGACGCATTGGCTGTCCTTCCAGGGGAAGACGGAGCAGATGCGGAACATTAAAAATATACGGTGTTTCACGTGAAACACCGTCCAAATAAAGGAGCGTATGATTGTATGTTAGATATTCGGTTTATACGGGAAAATCCGGAACTCGTCCGGGAAAACATCCGTAAAAAATTCCAGGATGCAAAGCTTCCCTTAGTGGACCAGGCAATAGAACTGGATGCCCAGCGGCGTGCCGCCATTGCGGAAGCGGACCAGCTGCGGTCCAACCGCAACAGCCTGTCCAAAAAAATCGGTATGCTGATGGGCCAAGCGAAAAAAGATCCCTCCAAACTGGAAGAGGCCGAAGCCGTTAAGAAGCAGGTCACTGAACAGGCAGAACGTCTTGCCGCGCTGGAACGGCAGGAAACCGAACTGGACCTGAATCTTCACCATGTGATGCTGTCTATCCCTCAAATCATTGACGAGAGCGTCCCCATCGGCAAAGACGACAGCGAAAACGTCGAGGTGGAACGCTTTGGCGAGCCTGTGGTCCCCAGCTTCCCCATCCCCTACCACACCGAAATCATGGACTCCTTTGACGGTATCGACCTGGACGCCGCAGGACGGGTCTCCGGCAACGGCTTTTACTATCTCCTGGGAGACATCGCCCGGCTGCATGAGGCCGTTCTCGCTTACGGCCGGGATTTCATGATCGGCAAGGGCTTCACCTACTGCATCCCTCCCTTCATGATCCATGGCAATGTGGTGGAGGGCGTCATGAGCCAGACCGATATGGACGGCATGATGTATAAGATCGAAGGCGAGGACCTGTATTTGATCGGTACCAGCGAACACTCGATGATCGGCCGCTTTATTGACCAGATCCTCCCCGGCGAAAAGCTGCCCCAGACCTTGACCTCCTATTCCCCCTGCTTCCGTAAGGAAAAAGGCGCCCACGGCATCGAAGAACGGGGCGTTTACCGTATCCACCAGTTTGAAAAGCAAGAGATGATCGTCGTGTGTAAGCCCGAGGAATCCAAGGACTGGTACGAAAAGCTCTGGCGCTACTCCGTGGAACTGTTCCGCTCCCTGGACATCCCCGTTCGGCAGCTGGAGTGCTGCTCCGGCGACCTGGCGGATCTGAAGGTCAAATCCTGCGACATCGAAGCCTGGTCTCCTCGGCAGGGCAAGTATTTTGAAGTCTGCTCCTGTTCCAACCTTGGCGACGCCCAAGCCCGCCGCCTGCGTATCCGCTACAAGGACGAATCCGGCAAAACCCAGCTCTGCCATACGCTTAACAACACCTGCGTCGCGCCGCCCCGGATGCTGATCGCTTTCCTGGAAAACAACTTGCAGGCGGACGGCACTGTCCGCATCCCTGAAGTCCTGCGCCCCTACATGGGAGGTACTGAAAAACTGACCCCGAAGGCCCGCTGAGTGCGGAAAGGGCCGGTTTATGGATCTATCTGCATGGAAAGATACACTTAGCAGAGAGCTGCCTAGGCTCTGGAAATGCCTGGGGGGCAATGTTTACCCGGAAGCGTTCCTCACCAGGGTCCTAGGCTTCAGCGCCAAGTTCTGCGAGCATCTGCCACAGTATTTGATGTGCTTTCTCGGCCTCTACCTGCTTTGCGGCGCACTGACGGTTTTCTTTCGCTTCCGACTGGGGCAAAAGCCGCTCAGCAGCATTCCCCGTCAGGCCGGTACGGCAGTCCTGGCGGCTTGCTGTACGGTCTGCCTCCCGCTGCTGATGTACCTGGCAAAACTCTGCGCGTATATCGTCCGTGATCAGGTCGCGCCTATGCAGGGCTGGGGCGACTGTATCCGGTACACCAGCGAAGCCCTGTCGAATATTGTATACGTGATCGCCGCTTTCGTGTGCGTTCTTCTGACCGTCTGGGCGCCTGCCGGTTCCATGTTCCGCTACCTGAAAACGTACCGCCTGCGGGGCATTCCCCACATGATCCTGGAAGTTGGCGCCGGTTTCTATCTGCTCTGCGTCCTCCTCCTTGCCTCCGCGTTTGAGAGCCGGCTGCTCTATGCCCTCATCCTTCCGGCCGGGCTTCTGTTGGGCACGGTGCAAAGCGCCGGATGCCCCAGCCTCACGCTGCCGGAACCGGACGAGGTATGTGAAATCCTCCTCTCGGCAGAATCTGCCCAGGCGCAAGCCCCCCAGGAGAAAAACCCTAAAGGGGGGTGGTCGGATTGAAACGGGCTGTTATGCTGCTTTTGGTCTTTCTGTTAACCGGGATTCTCCCATGCAAGGCCATAGAACCCGGCGTTCTGTTTTCCGACGTTCCGGCAGACGATTGGCGCTATGAGAGCATCCAGACCTGCTGCAAAAAAGGCTTACTGGATGAACAAAGCTCCGGCGTATTTGCTCCGGACGAGCCGCTGGTCAAGGCGGACCTGGTACGTCTTCTGGCACGGCTGTACAACCTGTCCCAAGGCGGGGACGGGAGCATTCCGGAAGTCCCGGAAACTCTGGACGATTTCATCCGCTTCTTCGACGCAGAGGGCCATCTTTTCTGTGACCTCGCCAGCGGTTACACGTTGGATTTCATCCAATCCGATCCGCAGAAACTGACTGTCCTCTTTTACGGGGAACCCTTACTACAGGAAAACCTGACCATTGCCATCGGCTTTCCCGGCGACCGGACCGCCTGTACCGCCTCTGGCATTCGGGAGGGCTACGACACGGAATACGAAAATACAAAATACATGTTCACCTTCCCGGAGGACATGAATATCCAGGCATTCGACCTGGAGAACTTTTGCGAGGATCGTATCCGGTGGCAGTTTGACTGGAAACTCTATGCCGAAGAAGGCTGGGACGATCCCACTCCCTATGACGCGCTTCTGTATTTAAAGTACCGGGAAGCCGTTCCGCTCCCCCTATGCTTCCGCACCCTGACCTTGGATGATTTTATCTATGAGGCCGTATGGCGCATGGAACTCGCCGTCCCCCTCTCCGCCCTCTGCGAAGGGCTTCCGGATGTGCGAACCGTGGATTCCATTCCGGACCTGCCTAACTGGCGGTTTGGGGAAGAAGAAACACAAGCCGTCCTCTCCCTCTACCGCAAGGGTATCCTCACCGGGTTCAGCGAACAGGGCGCTTTCGGCGGGATCGAATGGCTCACAAGAGGTCAGGCCGCCGTCATCGCCGCCCGGTTCCTGGATGCTATACAGGGTTAAACCTCCGTTCAAATTGCGATATTATTAAGGGAATCTATACGAAAGGGAATCGAACTTATGGCTTCAACCCCCTCCGGCTTTCTGGCAGAATTCAAAACCTTTATCGCCCGCGGGAATGTGATGGATATGGCGGTCGGCGTTATCATCGGCGGCGCATTTTCCAACATCACCAACTCCCTCATCAACGACATGATCATGCCTGTGCTGGGCATCTTCACCAACAGCATCTCCTTCGCGGACCTAGCGGTGAACGCAGGCCCTGCCGTCATCACCTACAGCAACTTTATCCAGGCTGTGCTGAACTTCCTGATTATGGCCTTCGTTGTCTTCTGTCTCGTGAAGGCTATGAACGCCTTCCACCGGAAAAAAGAGGAGACCCCTCCTCCTCCCGTGCCGCCGGAACCGTCGGCTGAGGAAAAACTGCTGACGGAAATCCGCGACCTGCTGAAGGACAAGTAATGGAACAGCTACTACACGACGGCCTCACGGCCTTGGGTCTGCCCACAGAGCAAATTCCTGCGCTGAGAGCGTATGCCGCTATGCTGGCGGAGAAAAACAAGGTGATGAACCTGACCGCCATCACGGACCCGGCAGAGGTGGCGCGGCTCCACTTTCTGGACAGCGCCGCGCTGCTGACGCTGGCGGACTTCCACGGCAAATCCGTCATAGACGTCGGCACGGGAGCCGGTTTTCCCGGCCTGCCGCTGCGGATCATTGACCCGTCCATCCGCCTGACGCTCCTGGACGCCCAGAAGAAACGGATCGGCTTCCTGCGGGAAGTCTGCGATGCATTGGGGCTGACGGACGTTGCATGCGTCCATGCCCGGGCGGAAGAATTCGCCGCAGAGTATCGGGAGAGCTTTGATTTTGCCGTAAGCCGCGCCGTAGCGGCGCTGCCGGTCCTGGCGGAACTGTGCTTGCCGCTGGTAAAAGCAGGCGGCAGCTTTTTGGCGATGAAATCCGTGGACAGCGACGAAGAACTGAACGCCGCCGCAAAGGCCGTCCAGACGCTGGGGGGACAGGCCCAAACGCCTATAGACTACACCATCCCCGGCACGGAAATCCGGCACCGTCTGCTGATTCTTACAAAAATTTCCAAAACCCCCGAAAAATTTCCCAGAATGTTTGCAAAAATTAAGAAGAATCCATTATAATAAACATGGAACCCGCCGGAAGGAGGATACTATATGGCAGGACAATGCATCGTCGTTGTCTCCGGCAAAGGCGGGACGGGTAAGACCTCGTTTGCAGCGGGCGTCGGCTCCGCCCTGGCCCTGGAGGGCGCCAAAACCCTTTGCTTTGACTGCGACGTTGGGCTGCGGAACCTGGATATCGCCCTCGGCCTCTCTGACCGGGCAATGATGGATTTTACCGATGTGGCCCAGGGACGGTGCTCCCTGGAAGACGCCGTTGTGGAACATCCCGATATCCCAGGCCTGTTCCTGCTGACCGCTCCTTCCCGCCCCCGCGGACGGCCTGCCTCGGAAAAGCAGATGAAGGAACTGCTCCAGGAGGTCCGCAAACAGTTCCAATTCTGCCTGCTGGACGCTCCGGCAGGACTGGGGAACGGTTTCCACCTTGCTTCCTGCGGGGCCGACCGGGCCGTTGTCGTCACCACCTCCGACGCCTCCTCCCTCCGGGACGCACAGCACACGGTTATGGAATTGAACCGGTTTCCCGCCGGCGCCCTGCATCTGGCCGTGAACCGGGTGCGGAAAAAAATGCTGCGCAGTATGCACGCTACCATAGACGACGCCATAGACAAAGCCGGACTGCCCCTCATCGGCGTGATCCCCGAAGATGACGCCCTCCCCCTCGCCCAGAACCGGGGCATCCCACTGCTCCCACGCGCCCAGGGGGCCGCGGCCGCGTACCGCAACATTGCTGGGCGGCTTCAAGGACGCAAAGTACCCCTGATGCGCATTCGATAAGTTGAGAAAGGAGCTACCATGAATATCGCACTGATGGCCCACGACAATAAAAAAGAACTGATGGTTCAGTTCTGCACGGCTTATACCGGAATCCTCTCCCGACATCAGATTTACGCTACCAATACCACCGGCCATATGGTTTCCGACGCCACCGGCCTGGATGTCCACTGCTTCCTCACCTACGCCCACGGCGGCAGCCAGCAGATCGGCGCACGCATTGCCTACAATGAATTTGATATGGTACTGTTCTTTAACGATCCCAATAACGTTGACCGAGCCGGGGATATCGCCTACATCTCCCGGCTGTGCGACCAGAACAACGTCCCCTTTGCCAGCAACATCGCCACGGCGGAAATGCTGGTCCTGGGCCTGGCCCGGGGGGATTTGGATTGGCGGCTGATCGTCAACCCCTCCACCCGTCCCATCGCTTGAACTGGGGCGGCCAGAGCTCCTGTTCGATTTGGCGCGCTCACGTCCTTTCCGGGCGTGAGCGTTTGCACAGATTTTTTCACCTACACAAAGTCACATAGTCTATTGTCAGAAAGGAACGCCAAATATGGCCAAGATGACCCCACGGACACTGTCCGGTTTTATGGAACTGCTGCCCGCGCCGCAGCAGCAGATGGAACGCATTCTGCAAACCCTGCGGGAAACCTATGCCCTATACGGGTTCACGCCCCTGGATACGCCGGTGATCGAGTCCAGCGAGGTGCTGCTGGCCAAGGGCGGCGGCGAGACCGAAAAACAGATTTACCGGTTCCAGAAGGGCGAGGCGGATTTGTCTTTGCGGTTCGATTTAACCGTTCCCCTTGCCAAATATGTGGCGCTGCATTATAATGACCTGTCCTTCCCTTTCCGCCGCTACCAGATCGGCAAGGTCTACCGCGGCGAACGCGCCCAGCGGGGCCGTTTCCGGGAGTTCTATCAGGCGGATATCGACATTATCGGCGATGGAAAATTATCCATTTTGAACGAGGCCGAAATTCCATCCATTATTTATAAAACCTTCTCTGCCTTAGGGCTGAAACGCTTCCGCATCTGCGTCAACAACCGGAAGATTCTCAACGGCTTTTACGCCATGCTGGGGCTAACGGAAGCGTCCGGCGAGATCATGCGGACGGTGGACAAGCTGGATAAGATCGGCTTTGAAAAAGTGGAAGCAATCCTCACGAAGGAACTGGGCATCCCGGCAGAAAAGGCTGCGGAGATTTTATCCTTCATCTCCATCAATGGGACAAATGAAAGCGTCCTTTCCGGCCTGGAAGCTTACCAGGGACAGAACCCCCTCTTTGACGAGGGCCTGAATGAATTGAAAATGGTGGTTCGCTGCCTGGCTGATTTCGGAGTTCCGGAAGAAGCCTTTGCAGTCGATTTAACCATTGCCAGGGGACTGGACTACTACACTGGTACGGTCTACGAAACCGTCCTGCTGGACCATCCGGAGATCGGTTCGGTTTGCTCGGGCGGAAGATATGATAACTTAGCGGAATATTATACGGATAAACAACTTCCCGGAGTTGGAATTTCCATCGGCTTGACACGGCTGTTCTATGTCCTGGGAGAACAGAACATGCTGAACCCTGCGCTGAACACCGCTCCTGCCGACGTCCTCGTCCTCCCCATGACCGACGACCTCTCTGCTGCCGTCAGCACCGCTACCCGGCTGCGGGAGTCCGGCATACGGGTGCAGCTCTACGCGGAGCAGAAGAAGTTCAAGCAGAAGATGTCCTATGCGGACAAACTTGGGATTCCCTTCGTGGTTTTTCTGGGGGAAGACGAGATTGCCCAGGAAAAGATATCCCTCAAGGATATGCGGAGCGGTGAACAGACATTGTTGCCGCTCGGTGAAGCGGCGGGAAAAATCTTAGATACGCTGGAAGAGTTTGGCAAGGCGGCGCCCATTTGCTGACCTGCCTGCACGGAAAAGAAATCTTATGAAATCGTATCGTAACCGCATCTGGATCGGCCTTTTGGCTGTGATCGTGGTATGGTGCCTTTGGTACATGAGACCAGTGGATATCCACTTTCTGCTGGGAAACCAACAGGCAGAGGTATTCGGCGGAACCGTATGGCCGCAGGAAAACTTCCCGGAATTGACCAGTGCAAACTTTGAATTTGACGCCGGTACACCGGAAATGGATGAATTTATGGAACGGTTCGAATCTCTGCGCTTCCGCCGCTCTCCACTGGAACCCCTGCTCAGGATTCTGCCCTCCGGCACAAAGGCTACAAACATCGACCCAGAAAAAGACTACAGAATCTACCTGATTGCTTTCACAGAAGATCATGAGATTTTACTGCAAATGGAGTTTAATATCGACCAATGGTACTACGGTCCGTCCTGCACCCTGCCTCTTTCGGTTTCCGGCGGGCAGGAAACTGGACGGGAACTTGGTGCATATCTGTGGCAATATTCCCAGAAAATCCTGTCCGATTAGTTGAATATAGAGCTAACAATACAATTCGTATTCTAGGAGATGAACTGATTATGCAAAACCGTACACATACCTGTGGAGAACTGCGGCTCTCCGACGTGGGCAAGAGCGTCAAAATCTGCGGCTGGATGGAGAACGTCCGAACCGTCAGCGCAGGGCTCGCATTCATCGTTGTGCGCGATTTCTACGGCACAACCCAGGTCGTCGCGGAGAACGAAGCCCTGGTGGACCAGTTCGAAGCAATCAACAAAGAATCCACCATATCTGTGGAGGGCGTTGTCCGGGAACGGGACAGTAAGAACCATAAAATCCCCACGGGCGAGATCGAAATCGTCCCTACAAAGGTGGAAGTTCTGGGACGGTGCCGCCATAACGAGCTGCCCTTCCAGGTCAACCGCAGCCGTGAGGCCGACGAGTCCCAGCGGCTGAAATACCGCTACCTCGACCTGCGCAACCCGGCTGTAAAGCAAAATATCGTCCTGCGCTGTCAGGTCGTGGCAGCCCTGCGGAACGCTATGATCAAGCATGGGTTTTTGGAGATTACAACCCCCATCCTCACCGCCTCCTCTCCTGAGGGTGCGCGGGACTATCTTGTCCCGGCGCGGAACCATCCAGGCAAGTTCTACGCTTTGCCTCAAGCTCCTCAGCAATTTAAGCAGCTGCTGATGACCTCCGGCTTCGACCGCTATTTCCAAATCGCACCCTGCTTCCGGGATGAGGATGCACGGGCCGACCGTTCGCCGGGTGAGTTCTACCAGTTGGATATGGAAATGGCGTTTGCGTCGCAAGAGGACGTTTTCGCCGTGCTGGAAGATGTGCTGCCGCCGATTTTCGCGGAGTACGGCAAGTACAACCGGGCCAGCGGCGCACCGTTCCAGCGGATTCCGTATGCGGAGGCAATGGAGAAATATGGCACCGATAAGCCGGACCTGCGAATCAACCTGACTGTACAGGATGCAACCGGGACGCTGGGCGCCTGTGGATTTGGTCCGTTTGAGGGGAATGTCGTGAAGGCCGTCGTAGTGTCTGATTTCCACGAGACACGGAAGTTTATCGACAAAACCCTTGCGGATGTGGAAGTCGTGTCCGGCAATAAGGCGTATTGGTTCCGTCTGGACGAGAAGGGCGAAGCCGTCGGCGGCATTGCGAAGTTTGTTGCGCCAATCAAAGATACAGTGATCGAACAGTTGGGCTTGAAAGCGAATGATTTTGTAGCGCTGTCCACAGGCAAACTGGGCGCGGCACAAAAAACAGCGGGTGTACTGGTGAAAACTTTAGGCACGGCGATTCCAGGGCATATGGACAAGGAGCAGTACAGCTTCTGCTGGATTGTGGACTTTCCGATGTATGAGATTGGCGAGGAGTCTGGCGAATTGGAATTCTGCCATAACCCATTTTCGATGCCTTCCGGTGGACTGGAGGCCCTGCTGAAGGCAGAACGCGGCGAAATCGACCCGCTGTCGATTACGGCAGACCAGTATGATTTGGTGTGTAACGGCGTGGAACTGAGTTCCGGCGCAGTGCGGAACCATGACCCGGAAATTATGATCAAGGCATTCGAGATGGTGCGCTTGGGTGAGGAAGACGTAAAAGCGAAGTTCCCGGCGATGTACAATGCATTCACTTACGGCGCACCGCCCCATGCAGGAATTGCGCCGGGCGTTGACCGGATGGTAATGCTGTTAGCAGGCGAAGATTCTATTCGGGAAATTATACCGTTCCCGATGAATAAAAATGCGCAAGATGTGATGATGGACGCCCCCAGCGCCGTAACGCAGAAGCAGCTTGACGAGCTGCATATTGCACTGGTAAAGAGCGAGGAATAAGGCCGCTTTACTCAGCGGCCCTCCCCCCCCACCATTCAAAACACAATACCTGCTAACCAGCTGCACTCGCAATAACGTTAAAAGTACACCCCCCATCAACCCCCGCACCAGCGACAGCGGAAGGAGACGCAGAAGCAAATCCGTGTGGTCTACTTCGTTTTCGATGGTAGGTACTATAAGGATACCACCAGGCCCACCAGCGTCTTTTTCTCTTTTGGACCGTGAACGGCCCGTTTTCTCTTTTTCTTCGCGAAGAAAAAGAGAAAATGGGGGGTTCAAACCCACCAGCTATGGAATCGCTGAGATGAGCGTACCGCGCCGCCAGGCGCGCCCACTGCAGGTGCGCCCCGCATTGCTGGGAAGCAATGAAAGGAGAAGACTATGCAATATATTTGTGTGGAGTGGGAACATGATATGGAGGATGAACCATATTTAATTTACTCGGAACTGGACGAGGAACGAATGGAAGTGCGGAAGATTGAATTTTACCGCAATGGGCTGAGCTTCTCCTACGGCGCAGAACGGGGACATTTTGACGCTCTGGCCGACGTGCCGTTTCCCTCCGACCTGCGGAAGATCGAACAGCAGGGCGCACCAGGAGAATTCACCGCCCGCTCCATTGCCCCCGCCCTCTTTTACGAAGTCTGGAACCAGGCCCAAGAACGTCCGGACGGATTTATGGGGATGTTCTTCTAATCCCCAAGTACGGTATGTTTCACATGAAACATAATGCCGCCTTCAAACACAATTTCCCCTTGCTGCCGGATACTGCAATCTTCAAACCGAAGAACTGCGGCGTCTTCCGCCGAAAATTGGAGAGCAAAGGGATTGCTAAGAAGCAAATCCACATAAAACTCACAACTCAGCGACAACTGTGTAAGACCGGTTATGACAATCGTGACATCATAGTAATAAGACAAATCAAAGCTGCCTATCAAATGCAGCGTCCCATTTTCCACTTTCTGCAACCGGAAATCCGCTATGTTGTTTGCCCGAATGTACCGGTTCAGTGCGCCCACGGCGGCAATCATTTCTTCCCGTTTCATCTTCTCCCTACCTCCTCAAGCTTAATTGACAGCAAAAGCGGCATGACAGACGTCATGCCGCTTTTCTGCTGCTTGTTACGTTCCTGTGATTTCGTTCATGGCGGCTGTGATATACTGCCGGCCATACAGCGCATCGTAAACCACAGCATCCCGGAGCTGCAAAAGCTCCTCATCCTCCGGCGCAGCGCGGCTGGCAATCCCTTCAACGTCCACATAATACAAATCCGTATTGGTCAGGCAAACCTCGCTGACCTTCTCCAAAAACGCCCAATAACGGGAAACTGGCTGGCCAGTCAGCTTCAAAAGCTGCGGGCCAAGAGCCGTGACGCTGCTTTCCTTCTTCGTCCCCGCCTGCCCCTGTAAAAGCGCGGCGTCGTTGGCCCAGATCAGATAGTCTGTCGAATACAGGTCGTTGATCTGTTCCGCTGTCCAATGCAGGGTATCATTCTCCGGACAAAGCCCCAACTTCGTGTAAATCGTTTCCCCGTCGATCATAAACAGGTTCGGCCGATGGTCCCCAAAAAAGACAACCACAGCCGGCTCTGAAGATTCCCGCAAAGCATCGGTCAAATATCCCAGCGCCTGGTCCGCCCGCGTGATGCCCTCCAGCATCACCTCAAGGATAAACATGTCATCCCTCTCCAGCCCATCACACTCTACGCCAATTTGACACTCATAGTTAAACTTTTTCGCGTCAAACGGCTGATGGTTTTCCATGGTGATCCCGTAAAGGAACGCCCGCTGGCCCTGTTCATTGATGGCCTTCATGCGCTCCAGCATCCCCTGGAACAGGTATTGGTCCCGCAGATAATAACCGCCGTATCGTTTGCCCTCCCAATCAAAACCGAATTCTTGAACATCCTCGGAAAAATAGAGATTGTCAAACCCCATCAGCGGATAGGTAACGGTTCGGTTATAAAGGCTGTTGTCAAAAGCATGAAGCATCTCCGCCTGATAACGGCCAGATTTTGTATACTGCTCCGGCAGCGCATCAAACCGCTCATAAAGGTTATCCTCCATAAAGCAGATGTTGCTCCCGGGCGGGATGTCCAGACCGTTGATCCCATACAGCATAGACAGCTCAATATAACCCGTGCCGTAACCCAGGTAATGACTATGGAACGTTCCGCTGACGCTTTCCGCCTCCAGAGCATGAAAATTTTCCAGCGGGTCCCGCTCATAAGTGATATCCGGCAGACGGTTCAGGTCGTAAAAGGATTCCGAAAGAATCATGAATACATTCGGCGCAGTCTCCGGCACAGAAGGCTCTTCTGACAGAATCTCATCAATCCGTGCCAGAACGTCCTGCATGTAACGCTCACAATATCCCTCTGGCGCCGTTTTCCCCTGAAGGAATTTGTCGCGCCATAAGCTGAGCGTCAAGCCGTTTTCATGGTGATTGGTCGCTGCGTCAATCCGGGTATAAAAATCAACGCCAAAACGCTTTGCCACCGCGCCCGACCCGGACACCGTGCAAAGGCCAAGCACTGCTGCAAGAGACACGCCGAAGGTCAGGAAGCGTACCCGGCCCTCTATGCGGGTAAGACGGGCTGTGGCCAGCAAAAGCACTACACAAACCACAATTGCCGCTAAAGCCGTCCAGAAATCCTCCGGCGGCGTCAATTCTCCTGCCAAGCTCGCCACATTTCCAGCTTGGGCGGCAAGGCCGAAATCTTCCAAAGTCAAAGGCGTACCGTTGATGACGTTCTTGAAATAATCCACCAACGCGAATGCCAATCCCACACCGCCAACGGCCGCACCGGACAGCCAAAGCCGTCCGGTCAGTGCGCCGCCGGTAAAAATGAATGCACTGTAAAGCAAAACCGTCATGAGAAATGGCTGGGGATAATGTTCCGCCCACCAGAACACCGCCGGCAGGGTATCGCTGATCACCCACTGGACCGCTACGGTAACAGCTGTGCCCATACAGACGGCTCCAGCAGTGAACAAAAGCCAGCGCAGCCAAGCCGGGCCAATGGCTCGGCGGCGCATTCTTCTTTTCAAAATGCTACCTCGATTCTAACCGCACAACAGGGCTTCTCAATATGCCAGTTTTTTGGCCAGATAAGTTTTCAGCTCCGTAATGGGAATACGCACCTGATCCATGGTGTCACGGTCCCGGACGGTAACGCAGCCGTCGCCGGACTTCTCCGCGCTGTCTACCGTGTCAAAGTCCACCGTTACGCAGTAAGGCGTGCCGATCTCGTCCTCCCGGCGGTACCGCTTGCCGATGGAACCCGTCTCGTCGAAGTCCACCATCCACTCCTTGGACAACTCCTGCTGAATTTCCACCGCCTTTTCGCTGAGCTTTTTGGACAGCGGCAGAACTGCAACCTTGAACGGCGCAATCGCCGGATGAAAGCGCATCACGGTACGGACATCGTTTTTGGCCGCGTCAACGACTTCCTCATCGTAGGCCTCCACCAGCAGCGCCAAGGTCATACGGTCCGCACCCAGGGAGGGCTCGATGACGTAGGGAATATAATGCTCGTTCTTCTCCTGGTCGAAGTAGGTCAAGTCCTGGCCGGAATGCTTCTGATGCTGGCCAAGGTCGTAGTCGGTACGGTCCGCCACACCCCACAGTTCGCCCCAGCCGAAGGGGAAACGGTATTCAAAATCGGTAGTCGCCTTGGAGTAGAACGCCAGCTCCTCCGGCTCGTGGTCGCGTAGGCGCAGGTTTTCCTCCTTCACGTTCAGGCCAATCAGCCAGTCGTGGCAGTAGGTGCGCCAGTACTGGAACCATTCCAGGTCCGTGTCGGGTTTGCAGAAGAACTCCAGCTCCATCTGCTCAAACTCGCGAATCCGGAAGATGAAATTACCCGGGGTGATCTCGTTGCGGAAGCTCTTGCCCACCTGGCAGACGCCGAAGGGAAGCTTCCGGCGGGTAGTGCGCTGGATGGCGGGGAAGTTGACAAAGATGCCCTGTGCGGTCTCAGGACGGAGGTATACCTCATTGGCCGTATCCTCCGTGACGCCCTGATGGGTTTTGAACATCAGGTTAAATTTGCGGATATCTGTAAAATCACTCTTGCCGCAGCCGGGGCAGGGAACGCTCTTCTCTTGGATGAAGGCCACCAAATCCTCTTGGGTCATCGCCTCGACGTTGACGTCCAGGCCGTTGTCCTGGACAAAGCCTTCCACCAGCTTATCGGCACGGTGGCGCATTTTGCAGGCTTTGCAGTCAATGAGGGGATCGTTAAAGGTGGAGACATGGCCGGAGGCAACCCAGACCTGGGGGTTCATGAGGATAGCGGCATCCAATCCCACGTTATAGGGATTTTCCTGGACAAATTTTTTCCACCATGCCCGCTTGACGTTGTTCTTTAGTTCCACGCCCAAGGGACCATAATCCCAGCTGTTGGCAAGGCCGCCGTAAATTTCACTGCCGGGGAACACAAAGCCTCGGTTTTTGCATAGGGCGACGATTTTTTCCATGGTCTTCTCGGTGTTTTTCATTGCGGTTACACTCCTTATAATAAATAGTCGATTTCAATGTGAAGCGCGGTTTTGACAGCGGTACAGCGCCAGGTAATGAACACGCCGGCGAAGTAGGCATAGGCCAGGATAATACAGTTCCATACGGTGTGCCAAGGTTCCGGCATCCGGTCCATAATGAGGTAAGGCATCAGCAGGCAGGGGATGAAGAAGACACCGAAGAACCGTTCGATAAAACGGGCGTGGTAGCCCAAGCGCCGGTTTACCTCTTCATCTGAACAGGTTGTCATGCGGGTTGGGTTTTTCACGTGATGTTCAGGGTTCAGCCATGCCAATCCGAAAAAAAGACCGCCAGATGAACCAAGGCTTTTTGGGCCTTTTGGGCATTCCAAACTTTATAAGAGCCTCCAAACAAAAATGCCCCGAGCCTGGAATGGCTCAGGGCGAACTTAACAAAAAGTCCGTGGTTCCACCTGAATTTCCCCCGTTTAAAAAAGGGGGACACTTGGCCCGGTAACGGTGGAAAACCGGCGGGGCATTGCCTCCCCGCTGCTCCAGGGCGCCGCCCTTCCCGCCCGGAAGGGCTTGCACCAGCCGCCCCCTCTCTATCACCGGGTTATGGAAATTTGCTCCCTCTCATCGCATTTGATAAATGAGTGTACCATCTTTTCCGGCCCTTGTCAAGAGTCTGTTTTCGCTTTCTCTTTTCGCTTTCGTGTTGACGCGTTTAAACACCAGCGATTCCACGAATCACGGCTTGAAACCAGAAGTCGGGCATGATATACTCATCTCAACAAACCGGGATTTGAATCGGGCGGTAAGCGGAAAGAAGGGATGCAATGAAATACCTGATAAAATATGCAATCGATTTCGCAGTGTTGGTTTTCCTGTATGCCTTCGTCTTTTTCAGGAAGTGGAGGACCCAGGGTAGAGACCGCCTGCTTGTCAATACCCTTATGTATGCATACCTCTCCCTGGTACTCTATTTTACCATGATGCCGGTGGTCGCATCCATCCCACTCATGCTGGACCACCCCTATAAACCCATGAATCTAGTACCATTTATCGACGTTTCCCTAGGAAGAGGGGACTTTTTCAGGCAGGTGTTCTTGAACGTTATCATGACCCTGCCTTTCGGATTCCTGTTCCCGCTGACGCAGGACAAAAGGGCCAAATTCGGCGTGACGGTGTTTTTCTGTTTTTTGATGAGTCTGGGCATCGAACTGTTACAGCCGTTCTTCGACCGCTCCTCGGACATCACGGATCTGATCACGAATGTGACCGGCGGGGCGCTGGGATATGGCCTTTATGGTTTTTTTAAGCCGCTCACCTTTTGGATCTTGAAGCATTTGGAACCCCGATAACAGTCAGTCATTTTGACGAAAGAGACAATTATCAACACAAAATTTTTAACAGGATCATTTCAAAAGGCTCATCAGGCAACCGTAAAGCGCCGCAATCTTGATAGCCCATTTTCCTATAGAAAAACTGCGCCTGCTCATCTGACCGTGTAGAAGTCATAACGTTTTTATATCCGCCTTCCATCATTTCTTTTTCCCAGAAGCAGGTTAGTCGGCGTCCATATCCCTTTCCCCTGTGGCCCTTTAAAAAGTACAGCATATTCATAAAAGGTATCTTATCCCAAAATAAATTGAACCGTAACCACCCAACAAAAACGCCGTCATGGAACATAACTAATCCTTTCTGAACGTTTGGTTTCCCCTCCTGATTTTATTGCAGCAATCCGCTTATTTCAAGAGCTTCGGGGGAATTTCTCAAATGTATCTAAAAAACACGCGGCAAAAAATTTGAAAAAACCCTTTACAGAAGAAAAAAGATTTGTTATAATAATATTTGCTGCTGGATGCATTTGTGTGTCCTGTAAACAAAATAAAATTCGGTACGCGCCCGTGGCGCAGTTGGATAGCGCGTCAGACTCCGACTCTGAAGGCCGCTGGTTCGAATCCAGTCGGGCGTACCAGCTCAGAAATTCCCGCCACCGTTCCGTTTCCGGCTCCGCCGAAAACTGCACTCTAGTAGGAATTTCTTCGCTTTCCGCCGCGACTCGCTTCGCTGGACTCGCGGCGGATGGGGACGGAGATGCGGACTTGCTGTCCGCATCTTTTTTGAACACAAGATCAATAGCCCTAAAATTGCTTTTTGGGGCTATTTTGTAACATTTACAGCCATTTCTAAAATTTGCAGAGGAGGAATTCTTTATGTCCAAATATGCCGGAACACAGACCGAAAAAAACTTGCAGGCTGCTTTCGCCGGGGAGTCCCAAGCCCGAAACAAGTATACCTACTTCGCCTCCAAGGCCAAAAAAGAGGGCTTCGAGCAGATCGCTGCCCTGTTCCTGAAAACCGCCGACAATGAAAAGGAACACGCCAAAATGTGGTTTAAGGAGCTGGAGGGCATCGGCTCCACCGCCGAGAACCTGGGCGCCGCCGCTGACGGGGAAAACTACGAGTGGACTGATATGTACAAAAGCTTTGCCAAGACAGCCGAAGCGGAGGGCTTCCCTGAATTAGCCGCCAAGTTCCGTGCCGTTGGCGAGATCGAAAAGCGCCACGAGGAGCGTTACCGTGCCCTACTGAAAAACGTGGAGGCCCAGGAGGTCTTTAAGAAGAGCGAAGTCAAGGTCTGGGAGTGCCGGAACTGCGGTCACATCGTGGTGGGCGCCGCCGCGCCGGAGGTCTGCCCCGTCTGCGCCCATCCCCAGGCTTATTTTGAGGTCCACGCGGAGAATTATTGAGTACATACAAACGGCGGCATGGAGCAACACTCCATGCCGCTTACCTATTTAGGGGACTCTTTTCCTTCTCAGATATCCAAGCCCCGCTGGAGCGCTTCGCTGGCGGCCTTTTTGTTCTTGTCGACGGCGTGGGTATAGATATCCAGCGTCGTGGACGGCTGGGAGTGTCCCAGGAGACCAGCCACCGTTGCCATGTCCGCACCGTTTGCAATCAGCAAGCTGGCGTTACTGTGACGGAGCGAATGCACGTTCCTCTGTGATTTTGACTACATTCCGCTGATTGTGGACGCTCTTTCGCTCTGTCCTCAGTCCGGCTGAGGTTTCTTTTGGCAAACACAGCATACTCCAACCTTCGTCGAATAGCTACTGGTTCTTCGCTCTTTTCAAAGATTCTACGTAAGCACCCATCAGGCGCTGGCAGAATCTCTATCGAGGAGCAATTTGCTCCCTGGCACAAAGCGGCCAAGGCCAGGAAGAAAGCCTGCGACCGAAAAATCATTTCCCTGGATGCGTTTAGGACTTGGCTGAAGGATTCCTAATATTAAGACAACGCCCAGGCAACTTTTTTCTATCAAACGCGGGCGTTTCATCCTATTGGACCTGCCTGCTCAAAGCTCCTCCAAGGCGGCGATCTCCGTCAAAAGCTCCTGCTTTCTCTGATAGAACTGCAAGTCCTGGTTGTGCTTGAAGTACGCGTCACAGCCGAATTTCGAGATAAATTTCGCACAGTAATAGCGTACGGTCAGCTCCGTCACCAGAATCAGCGTCTCCTGCCCGTCCTCAAAAACCTCATCCACAAAGCGGAACAAATTCTCCAGACGCGCCTTGATTTTGACGTTTCCGGTTTTGTGGGCCGCCGTGGAAGCGTCATAGGACGCCTTGATACGCTGGAACGCCTCCTTGTTCCCGGAAACGCCCGCCCGGTTCAGCGCGTCCAAGATATCCTCCAGAAAACGGATCACATAGTGGTAAGAATAGCGCATCTCATAGTCAATCGAGTTCGCCTTCTCCCCCAGGCGCAGGACCTTCCGCTCCTCATCAAGATATTTGTGCAGAACGGTCACATAGGGCGCGTCTTCCCGGCTCAGCTCGGCTTTTATCTGTTTCAGGACCCGCAGGTTTTCCAAAATCGCGTTGTCCGTTTCCACCACCCGGCGCATCTCCGCATTCATGGCGTCGATCAGCAGCCCCAGCAGGGACAAGCGCTCGTCGAACCGCGCCGAACGCGCCCGGTTCTGGATGGAGCTGGAGGCTTTGCCGTTCAAAATATCTTCGATCTGATAGTCGGAGCGGTATTTATTATAGAGGTCGTAGTAGACCGCGAACTCCCGGGCCACAGCGGGATTTTGCAGGTATTGGGCCGTGAGCTTCTGGTCTACGGTCAGGCCGTGGCGCTCGTAGAGCTTCATCATTTCCGACAAATCCTCCCAGCCCCGGGCGGTGACGAAGCTCTTGCGGTCCACGGTAGTTTCCACAATGTAAAAATAGTTCTTCTTGATTTCCAAAAACGTCAGAATTGCCCCGTGGATGCCCTTTTTGTAGGCGTATTCCTTCCAGGTCTCATAATCCGGCTCCACATCCACCCGCTTCAGGCGGTCCCAGGTGACAATGTCGTATTCCCGGACGGATTTGTTATATTCCGGCGGGTTGCCCGCCGTGACGACAATCCAGCCCTGGGGAATCCGGTGGGTGCCAAAGACCTTGTACTGCAAAAATTGCAGCATGGAGGGGGCCAGGGT
>JAAWGR010000140.1 GCA_022795445.1 Oscillibacter sp.
CAACAAACAGGCGCTATGCCCCTTGCCGGGAGCATAGCGCCGTTTGTTGTCAGCAGCCCGTTTCGCGGTCTGCGTGTAGTTCCTTGTAAACTGTACTTTTCGAGGGAATAAAAAACAGGCTTGGAAACCTTAACGATTTCCAAGCCCGTGACGGCTGTGTTATGCTGTTTTCTCATTTGACATATCGCGCTTCTTTGCGTTCCGCTGTTTTTGCATGATGCGATTGGCTTCCACCCTGCAATCGTCAGAGCAGTATTTGACATCCATTCTCGTGGTCGAGAATACCTTCCCACAATTCGCACAGGTGCAATCACGCCGCCTGCTTTCCGCCGCTTGGCGGCAGTAAAATTTAGCCCGACAGTTAGAATGACAGAATTTGGCGTTCGGAATGCCCGCCATGAAGGTTTTCCCACACTGCTCACAGATCCTCTCAAACGGCGGACTCATGTTTTCTCCCGCCTTTAAGCGCCGATACCGCTCCCGGCTGCGGATACGCTCCTTCTGCAATCGATTCTGTTCCGCGATCTCCTCCGGGGCAGGTTTCGGCATGGGGGCATCAAACTTGCCGATGAACTTCAGGTAAATGTCCACCTCCTGCACCCGGTCGCCCGTGGACTTGTCCGGGCGTGGACAACGATCTTCTCAACAAACTCGTTAATCATCGGCACAGTCAGCTCTGAGAAATTCGTGTATTTCCTCGCAACATTAAGGAAATGTTCTACATTGGCGGTGTCCTGCTCAAAGCTGCCTAACGCAGATTCACCTTCCGCGATGGACTGCCGGAGCGTTGCCTGCTCCTGTTCGTATCCGGCAAGAAGGGTGTCAAAGCGTTCCTCTCCAATACGGCCCACCGTATAGGATTCATGCAGTTTCTTGATAATGGTGTCCAGCTCATCAAAGCGCCGCTTGTCCTTACTCAGCTTACGCTTCAAGTCCTTTGCTGCCTGCGCTTGCTGAACCTCGGACGCTGCCCGGACCTTTTGAATGAACTCGGCCTCATTGGAGATAGTGTAGGTGCTAGTAACCTTGATGGTTTCTAAAATCAACGCCCGCAGAGCTTTTGTGGAGATGTGGTGATTGCTGCAAGCAACCGTCCTTCTTTGCCCCGCAGTCCGCACAGAATACCAGCCCAGTCAAGGGATTCGCCTCGCCCAGCGTATCAATGCGGCGGGGCGTTCCCCGCACCACTTGGAAGCATATGATGACAGCGTTGCCCACCGTGTCCTGGAAAAAGTTAAAATTATAGATGGGGAACATCTGCTGGTAACCTTTAAAGACGGCATCGAGGTAGAACAAGTATTTTGATATATAGAGAGAATGAACCAAAACGATTGGACAAGCAAAAAGTATTGCCCCAATTGTTTTGCTCATTCTTGATTATTTGTACCGAATATCGTATAATGTGATTAAGATAGGCGCATGGAACATCGTATAGCAGAGGTTAATATCTGCTCTGCCAAAGGAATTGCAGGCAGGGGTTCCAAAACCTGTAAGATTACCTTGCCCACCACCTGGGTGGAGGCGTTAGGCGTCACAATAGGACACCGGGAACTGGAACTGGCTTTCGACGGAACAAAGATCACCCTTTCTCAACATTTAAGCGGTCCTGATTTTGCGGAGCGGCAGTTAGCGCAAAGCCATGAAGTTCGTATTCTGCGTCTTTGTGATAGGGATGATCTTTGCTCTACGATTTATGCGGATTTTACCGCACAGACGGTGGTCGTAGAAAACCAGGCGGTTCCTACCATAAAAACTGCGTTTGGAAATAACCTGCTGCCCAACTGGGAGGATTTCCAACGTTTCCTTGAAGTTCGCTGTATCCCCCAGCGGCGAGCCGGACTGCAAGAATATTTAGAAACCTTAGGATTGGACGAGTACGATCCCTTAGCCATTATTAAGAAAACCAGCGGACATATGGCGAAGGATCAGCAGTGGCGGACCATTGAGGTGCTAAAATGACGATCCGGCTTGTACCAGATGAAAAAATTGCGGAAACCTCCTCGAAGGGGAATCAAGAAAAGCGGTATGACCAGGCAGTGGACTATTGGTACAAGTTGGATCCGTTTGGCTATGAGGCACTGACAGAAACCGTTGTTTCCGTGCTATTGGAGCAAAGCAATCTTGAAACAGACACACCCTTCACATTTGTACGCTATCAAATGGAGCGCCTGCAAGTCCATGACCGGGAACGCATAGGATGTTCCAGCAGGAACTTTTTACACCCTGACCAAGCACTTATTACGGTTAATCGCCTTGTTGTCCAGCCACCTGGGAAAATCGCTAAGAGAGAAGTTGATCCGTCTTTCCAGCGACAAAAAACGGATTGCCTATCTGGCGGAAATGACAGCAGAGATTACAGGGCTGGAGCTGTTTCTGCAATACCTGACTCTGCTTTTTGAGGTGGATGCTCTATTTTGTAATGATGGCCGCCATCTGAACAATATTGCGGTTATTGAGCAAAACGGCAAATACAACTATTGCCCAATTTTTGATAATGGCGCGGGGCTTTTGTCCAACACGCAGCTTTCTCGAATGGATCTCTCTCCGCCCGCATTGATTTCTGCGTTGCGGGCCATACCCTTCAACACTACATTCACCCGGCAGATGAATACAGCTCGGAGCCTGTACGGGACGCAATTGACAATGCCGAAACTAACGACAAATGACATTCAAGAAGTTTTGCGGCCAATTTTGGAAAATTATCCCCAACGAGACCATGGCATCATGATGGATCGCGTTAAGGCTTGTATTCTTACAAGGTAGAAAAAGTTATGAAATATGGAGGAATTGACATGAACAAACTGCGCAAAACGCTTTTCGTGTTTCTGATTGTGTCGCTGGTTCTGCTTGGCGGCTGCGCCGGGGACAGCAGCAAACTGCTAGCCGCAGATACTCCCGAAACGGAAACAGCAGGTGCCGCCCCTGACCAGGATGGGGCATCTTCGGAGTCCACGCCGCATGACCAGGAAGAAACTGATCCCATTTTCATCACTTTTGAGGGAACAGATCTGGATGGGAATACGGTTTCCCAGGAGATTTTCTCACAGTCCAAGCTCACCATGGTCAATGTGTGGGCGACCTACTGCAACCCCTGCCTCAGCGAGATGCCGGGGCTGGGCGAGTTGGCGGCGGAGTATGACCCGGCGGAGT
>JAAWGR010000141.1 GCA_022795445.1 Oscillibacter sp.
CAGGTGCATCGCAAGCTCAAGCCGACAGGCTCCGAACGAGTGGTCTGGGGCGACGCCAACAAGGGCTATTTCCCCATCACACAAACGCCGTGGGGACCCATCGGCAGTCTGATCTGCTGGGAAAGCTATATGCCGCTTGCGCGGGTCGCGCTCTATCAAAAGGGCGTTACTATCTATATTTCACCCAACACAAATGACAATCCCGAATGGCAGGCGACGATCCAGCACATTGCTATCGAGGGTAAATGTTATTTTATCAACGCAGACATGATCGTAAGGAAAGCCTCTTATCCTTCCGATCTTAATGAAGTGGAATCGATCTCCCGACTGCCGGAAACGGTGTGCCGCGGCGGAAGCTGTATCGTAGACCCCTATGGCCATTATGTGACGGAGCCAATCTGGGATAAGGAGACGATCATTTATGCAGAGCTTGATATGAATCTTCCAGCGTCCTGCAAGATGGAGCACGATGCGGTGGGGCATTATGCGAGGCCCGATGTGCTGGAACTGAAGGTCAGCGAACGCTAATTAGTGGGCGTGGGAGCAGATTGTAGATTACAGTAGAAATTCTGACTCTATAACCTCCAATATATCGGGGAACTGCCTGGACGGGCGGTTCCCCGTATTTTTGTATTTGACAGGCTTCTTGGTAGAGAGTATCATAAACCGTGTGCCGCCACGCAGTCAAGCGCTATTTTCATTTTTGGGAGGAAATTTTTATGGATCGGAAAAAGGGCTGGCTGACCTCCGAGGCTTTCGCCGCCCTGTGCGGCACCACCAAGGAGACCCTGCGTCACTACAAGGATATTGGTCTGCTTTTGCCCGCCCACCAGGAGGACAACAGCTATTTTTACTACGATGTGGAGCAATTCTATGATTTTTACGCCATCTCCATCTTCCGTCAGACTGGCACGCCCCTAGAGGAGATCCGCCGCTGTCTCCGGGGGCAGGATACTATCCAAACTATGGACTTGCTGCGGGATCAGCGGTCCCGGCTGGAGATGGAGCGGCAAAAGCTGAAGCACATGTACTTCGTGTTGTTCAGCGCCCTGCGCAATCTGGAGTTTGAGTCGGGGCCGGACATGGTTCCCCGAAATGGCCGGTTTGAGAGAGAACATCTGCTGGCCTTCCCGGTGGAGGAACTGAAAGGGCTGATGACTCCGGCAGCCAGTGAGGACGAGATGCTGATTTCTGAAAACCCTGTCCGGTCTGCATGAAGGCTTCCACTGTGACAGCATCCGCCTGAACGGCCAGACGGCCGGCTTCCGGGACAAGGGCTTCAAGCTGCGGCGGTACACCGTGTTTGCCGAGGACAATTCCTTCCGGTATTTCACCTTTCGGGAGTACCTGTCCTATGTGGCGGCGGCGTACAAAACGAAATTGCCCGACGTGGCGGAGCTGGTGCGGGGCTTTCACTTTGAGGACCATACCGACACGCTGCTGAAGGATCTGTCCACCGACAGCAAGAAAAAAGCGTTCCTGATCACAGCATTTGCCCTAAAACAACCGCTCCTCCTGCTGGACGAGCCGGTGAACGGGCTGGACTTCCAGAGCACGGAATACCTGTACCAGCTGATCGCCGGGTACAAAGAGTATGGGACGGTCCTGTTCTCCTCCCACATTCTGGAGAGCATCACCCTGACCTCCGACCGGGTGCTGGTGCTGGAGGAGGGACAGATCCGGCGGAGCTTTGAGGGCGGTGAAATCAACGCCGCCAACATTCGGGAGGCCCTGTATGATGAAAATGAGCTTTGAAGTTACCGCCAAAAAGCTGTTTGGCGTCAGATATGAGCGGCTGACCCGGACGCTCTTCCTGGAGCCGGTGGTCTTCTGGGGGCTGCATATCGCCAGGTTCCAGGCGGAGATCGACCCCTTTATCTTGTACCTGATGGCTGGCGCCTTCTCCGCCGGGGCCATGTGGCAGGCCCTCTCCGCCAGTGACAACCGGACCAACCTGGAAAATATGTTCATGCTCCCTTTTGATGGCCGAACTCTGGTGTTTTCCTATGTGGCCGCCCTGGGGGCCTATACGCTGCTCACCAAAACCGCCGGACTGCTGGCGGTGGTGTGGGCAGTCTCCCACTGGAGCTGGGCGGAGATTTTGGGTAGTATCCTCTGCGCCCTGGCCGCCATTGTGATTGTGTCCTGCCTCTACCCCCTGCGCCTGGGTCGTACAGATGCCTACGCCTTTTATGTCCGGCCAGCCAGCCGCAGGCGGACGGTCAAATCTCACCGCCGTTACTCCGTGTGGCGCTATCTGTTCCGCTACCTGATGGCCCACAAGAATTATCTGGTAAATACCGTGGCTATGTGGGGCGTGGCCTGCGTCCTGCCGGTGCTGCTGGGGCAGATGGAGGCCCGGTTCGTCCTGCCTATCGGCTTTGCCATCCTCTCCCTGAACACCCCCATCTGCATCCTGCTGTCCTGCGACCCGGCACTGGAGCGGGCGGGGCGGTTTCTGCCGGGGCAGGGCAAGGTGTTCTGTGTCCCCTATTGCCTGTTCATTTTCGGGTGCAATCTGGCGGCGGACCTCATTTTCCTGTGCAGCTGGCAAATCCAGATTGGCGGGATTATCCCGCTCCACGCTTTGACAGCGGCGGTCTTCGCCCTGCTGAGTGCCACTGGCTCCGTCCTTCTGGAGTGGCACTGTCCCATCCGGGGATGGAAGATCGAGAGCGACCTCTGGCACCACCCGCGAAAATATGTTGTGCCAGCCGTCATGCTCCTGCTGGCCGGGCTGGTGAGTATGCTTTGAAACAATTTTCTGCCTGGGCGGATAGGATCGCTCGGGCAGAATTTTTTCAAAAAGACAGACTGCTGTAACATTTCTCGGACATTTATCTGTTATACTGCCCTTATCACCAAAAGGAGGACGGGCCATGAAACGGATACTGATTGTCGAGGACGACGCCCTTTTGAATAAAACCCTGGCCTACAATCTGACCTCGGACGGCTGGGATGTCACCCCCGCCCTGAATGCCAGGACCGCCGAAAATCTGCTGGCCGGGACGGAATATGACCTGGTGCTGCTGGACATCAATCTGCCGGACGGGAACGGC
>JAAWGR010000003.1 GCA_022795445.1 Oscillibacter sp.
GCAGACGGGCAAGACCGTTCACCCGAAGGTGTATGTGGCTCTTGGCATTTCCGGCGCGATTCAGCACAAGGCCGGTATGCAGGACAGCGAGTGCATCATTGCGGTGAACAAGAACGACACCGCGCCAATTTTCGAGATTGCCGACTATGGCATCTGCGGCGACCTGTTCAAGGTCACCCCCATGCTCACTGAGGCTATTCGCGCTGCCAAGGCCGCGAAATAATCTTAATTGCCTAATTACTTTTAAAATCCGAAGGGCTTTCGCCCTTCGGATTTTTTCATCAACTAAAGAGCTGTTTGCATTTTTTCTTGATAAATTCTTCCATATTGCTGGCACCTTTCTCCAATACCTTGCTCACCACTGATGCTTTCTAGTATATTCTATAATTACTTTTTCCTTCTACCATTCAATGATAGCATATCAAATCACCAATTGGAATTGGAAAGAAAAAGATTTACAGAGTTTGCTTTCTGTGGTAAAATGTTCAGGAAACAGCCGCCTTGCCTCGGAATCAGGGGCTTTTCCGGCGGTATATGGAGGATTTGCATATGCGGATGCGGAAAAAGAAAAATTTGATCCCTCGTATGGAGCGCTGCGGCGACCGTTTGATTCAGGACCCTTATGACCGTTGTGGTCAGTGGCGGCAACTAATGCCGGAGGCTCGGGAACTTCGGGTAGAGTTAGGTTGTGGCAAGGGCCGCTTTACTGCCGGAATTGCTAAAAAAGAGCCAGATGTGTTGTTCCTTGCCGTGGAACGGGTTCCAGACGCTATGGTGGTTGCTATGGAGCGTTGTGTAAAGGAAGGGTTGACAAACGTCTTTTTTGTCAGTGCGGATGCAAACCAGCTTCCGTATTTCTTTGCTCCTAGCGAAGTAAACCGGATTTATGTCAACTTTTGTGATCCCTGGCCTAGCAAGCGGCACGCGAAACGGCGCCTGATTCATGGTAACTTCCTTAAACTTTATCGGCAGGTTCTGAAACTTGGTGGAGAGATCCATTTTAAAACAGACAACCAAGGGCTGTTTGCCTTTGCTGTAGATGAATTCCCAAATTTTGGATTTACTCTGTCGGAAGTTACTTGGAATCTACACGAACATGGCCCTGTGGGTGTCATGACAGACTATGAAGCAAAATTCCATGACATGGGTCAGTCGATTCATCGTCTGGTTGCAACAATGATTGACTGGACACCGCCTGCCGAAGCGTCAGAGGATGATACTGTGAACAATCCACTGTTGGAAAACGATTGATTTATTTTAAATAACTTAATAACCGTCCCGCCTCAATGGCCGCAGTCGCCCGTACACCGTCAAAGTCCACATAAGGATTATAAACGGCTTCTAAAGCGTCGTGGTTCCGTTTGGCTTCCTTTAGCGCTCCAACGGCTTCCTCTCGCAGGAGTGCCGTCATGCGCGTCTGGAACCGTAGGCGGGCCTTGCTCTCTACCGCCGCCTCTAACCGGATACGGCGGTAGGGTTTTTTGCCGTAGTCCATTCCAGAACGAGATGTGATGAATGCAAGACCAAGACCTGGAATCAAGAGATGTTCTATGCGTCCCAAATCCTCTGGCGATGGGCAAATGATCGTATCCCAGCCATTTTCTGCCGCTGTGGTATGGAGCCGTTTCAAGGATATACCTGCCAACTCCCAATTATCTGCAAATTCATAGACCTTGGGACACAACACATCAATACTGTCAAAACGCCAAACGTATCCTTTATGGGTAATGCTTCCAAGAAAGCGCCGGGTGGTTTTGCCAGTTTCTCCTCCCTTGGCCCGCAGTTCCCTGGTGATAATACCAGTAATCCGGCGTTCCATCCGTTCTGTATCAAAAGATTTTGCCGCAGCCGCTACAGTATCCAGTTCCACTTGCCGCGCAGCTTTCAAACAGTGGTATGCCCGGACATAGGCTGCTTTGTAGGCACGGGTACTGGCTTTGACCTCCTCTACCGCCGCCTTTGCCGCTGTGATATCGTAGAATTCACCAAGATTTACATATCGGTCCACTGCTGCTGGATATTGGGGTTCTATGACGTGGGGCGATGTGCCATCTGCAACTGCACACTTCAACTCTGGCAACACTACACCGTCTAGTGAGTCTGGGTCGCCGGAACACCAAAGGTATTCAACGGTTGTCCCCGCTTGCTCCATCGTCCGGCCAATCTCCCGCATAAACGTATTTTTTCCGACACCAGGACCGCCCTTCAAAACGATCAAATCATATGTATCTTCCAAATCGACCATCTCCGGAAACAAATTCCGAAAGCCCTCGCCGCTATTTGCGCCAACAAAAAAATTCGTTGTTTGTGCCATATGGTGACCTCCCTAAGTTTTTTCATTCTCAGGGTATGCAAAACCAGCTTGGTTTGACAGTCTTTGGAAATACTCTATCACAAAAAAATGGAGTTTCCCCATAATAGGGAAACTCCTCAAATTTGTCCTACAACTAAGAAATTACGTTACAGCCTGGATCCTTGACAGGTCTCCAGAACAAAGTGCATCCAAGTTCCGGAAAATTTTATCCGCCGGCCAGTCCCACCATTTCAGCTCCAAAAGGTATGCTGTTAAATCTTCATTAAAACGTTGCCGGATTACTCGACTGGGATTCCCTCCTGCAACGCAGTAGGGTGGAACATCCTTCGCTACCACAGAATTGGCAGCAATGATCGCGCCATCACCTATGTGGATCCCCGGCAAAACCGTAACGTTCTGCCCAAACCAAACATCATTCCCAACAACCGTATCACCTTTCAACGGCAAATCTTCTATAGCGGGCGTAGACTTCTCCCACCCGCCGCCCATAATATTGAACGGATACGTTGTAACACTGCACATCCGGTGATTTGCACCGTTCATGATAAACTCCACACCCTTGCCGATGGCGCAGAATTTTCCGATGATCAGCCGGTCGCCGTTGAAGTCATAGTGGTGGGTAACATGCTTCTCAAAGCCTTCAGAATCTACCGGGTCGTCGTAGTAAGTGTACTCCCCCACCATAATGGTAGGACGGGTAATCACGTTTTTGATATAACAGACACTGGGAATGGCTGGATTTGGATGGATTGCATCCGGATTTGGACCATATTGCATAATATATCTCCCCTTTTCCGCCCCGCATAGGGCTGATTATTCATCACAGGCGGCATTCAGCAGACGAAGCAATTCTTCCTTTCCGCTCCCCTTCTCTGCGGAAAAGGGAACCAACACGTCCCCTTCCTCCAACTCCAAAGTCTCCTGAATCAAGGACAACGCCGGTTCTACCTGGCTCTTTTTCAGCTTATCCAGCTTGTTGGCCACTATGATCTCCGGACAGCCCGTCTCCCGAAACCAGGAGTGCATTGTCACATCGTCCGCCGTGGGCTTGTGCCGAATATCGACAATCAACACCCCAGCAGTGATATGCGCCTCTTGGAAATAGCAATCCATCAAACGTCCCCAACGCTCTTTCTCCGCCTTGGAAACTTTGGCGTAACCATAACCCGGCAAATCTACCAGATATGCGCGCCGATCAACCAGAAAATAGTTTACCTGGGTGGTCTTTCCTGGGGACGCGCCAACGTATGCCAAACTTTTCCGGTTCAACAGGCGGTTGATTACGGAGGATTTTCCCACATTCGACCGCCCTGCAAAGGCAAATTGTGGTAAACCATCCCACAAAAACTGATCCCTTGCAGCAGCAGAGCGTACAAACTCCGCCTTTCCAAAATTTAAAGACATGCTTTTTCCCTTTCACTGTCGCAAAGCAGCATCGCTGACGCTGCTCTCGCAGCTGGGGAATACCGAAAGCGGCTCCCCTTTCTCCTCTTTATGAACCATAGGCGCAGCTGGACACAATGCTTCCGCGAACACCTGGTCAATCGTCTCTACTGGAATAAACTGTAGAGATATCCTTACTTTTTGATCAATTTCCTCTAAATCCCGCACATTATCCTTAGGGATCAGCACTGTGCCGATCCCGTGGCGTTTTGCCGCCATGGTTTTCTCTTTCAACCCACCAATCGCCAGCACCCGGCCCCGCAGTGTTACTTCGCCAGTCATGGCAATACCTGCCCGCACTTTCCGTTCCGTCAAGGCGGAGAGCATAGCGGTTGATACTGCAATCCCGGCAGAAGGACCGTCTTTCGGTACCGCACCCTCAGGGAAGTGTACATGGATGTCCTTTGTCTTATAAAAATCCTTCGGAATTCCCAGATCTGCTGCACGGCTCCGCAGACAGTCCAGAGCCGTTTGGGCTGACTCCTTCATCACATCGCCCAAATTGCCCGTCAATTCCAGCTTACCAGTGCCATCCATGACGCTGACTTCCACTTCCAGGATTTCACCGCCCGATTCCGTCCAGGCAAGGCCGTTCACAACTCCAACTTCCTCCCGTTCTGTATGGACAGTAGGAGGGTAAGGCTGACAATCCAACAGTTTGGGAAGGTCTTCTTCGTTCACCTGGATTCGCTTGAGTTCCTCTGACAGCAGCCGCATATCCGTCTTCCGACAAATTGCCGCAAGACGCCGCTCCAACTGCCGAACACCGGATTCTCGAGTGTAGTCCCGGATAATCACACGGTACACATCGTCGCTGATCCGCAGCATAGACTTTCGCAGACCATGCTCTGCCAACTGCTTCGGCAGCAAATGCCGCTTGGCGATCTGCACCTTTTCTTCATCGGTGTAACTGGACAGCCGGATAACTTCCATACGGTCCAGCAGCGGGCGGGGAATGGTATCCGTCGTATTCGCGGTGGTAATAAACATTACATGGCTCAAATCCACAGGGATTTCCAGATAATGATCCCGGAAAGCATGGTTCTGCTCGCTATCCAGGACTTCCAGCAACGCCGCGGAGGGATCACCCCGATAATCGCTGCCCAGCTTGTCAATCTCATCCAGCAACAGCAGGGGATTCATAGATCCGCCCCGATTGATGGCCTCAATTACACGCCCTGGCATGGACCCTATGTAGGTCCGGCGGTGGCCGCGGATGTCTGCCTCATCCCGTACCCCGCCCAAAGATAGGCGGGCCAATTTCCGGTTCAGCGCCTTGGCAACAGAAATAGCAATCGATGTCTTACCCACGCCTGGCGGGCCTACCAAGCACAAAATCTGTCCCCTCCCTTGGGGATTCATCTGCCGAACGGCAATGGTCTCCAAAATCCGCTCTTTGACCTTTTCCATCCCATAATGATCCCGCTCCAGTACCTTCCGTGCAGTGTCCACGCTGATCCGTTCCCGAGTCTCCGTGTTCCAGGGCAGCTCCAAACAAGTATCCAAGTAGTTCCGGATTACGGACGCCTCCGCGCTGCCATAGGGTTGGCGGGCCAGCTTTGACACCTCTTTCAGCAAGTGGTCCCGAGGCTCATCCGCCAACTTGAGAGCAAGGATTTTTTCACGATAATCCTGAACCTCATCCTCCTCATCGCCTTCACCCAATTCGTTTTGCAGTACACGAATCTGTGTCCGCAGAATCTGGTCCCGTTGGGTGCGAACCAGCTGATCCCGGATCTTATCCTCCATCTCGTGTTCAAAGCCCAACACATTGCACTCCCGTGCCAGGAAGCTGATCAACTTCCGCAGTCGGGCAAAAGGGGCCATTTCATCCAAAATCTCCTGTTTATCCGTATGCCGCAGCGGGATATTCTGAGCAATGAAATCCGCCAAATATCCCACTTCCCGGCAGTCCATAACAGCACTGATCACTTCCTCCGGCACACTGCCTGCCAGCTGGGCATAATCTGCAAACAGATTCCACGCCTGCCGCAGCAGCGCCTCTGTCCGGGGACTATGGAGCAAGTTCTCCGAAACCGTTTCCTCCTGTACCTCCTCCACATTTGCCTGAAGGTAGGGTACAGAGTGCCATAGGCGGCGCAAACGTGCCCGGCGCAAACCTTCTACAATAACTCGAACAGAGTTGGGCGAAAGTCGCAGGACTTGCCGGATATGCGCCACGGTGCCCATCTCAAAGAGATCTTCCTCTTCCGGCAGTTCTACGCCAATTTCCCGCTGGGTGACCAGAAAAACATTCTGATCCGCCTCCATCGCCCGCTCCAAAGCTGTGATGGATATCCGACGCTCCACATCAAAAGTCAGGTTCATATGGGGGAACACCGTCAGGCCACGCAGGGCCAGAACGGGGATATTCATTGTCATCAATTCCATAAGAATGCTTCCTTTCCGGGGGTCCCCAAGGGTGCGGATGGCTTACTGCCGCGCTATAAAGGGATCAATCACAGTCCGCACAACAATAGTAAAATCTTTTCATAGGGAAAAAATGGGCAGAGGAAGGGACCGGCGTCCCTTCCTCCGATTTTTCACGACGCCGACTTCGGGGTAGATTTGCGGGTTTTCCCGCCCTTGCCGGTGTTCAGTTTCGCGGAATAGCTGACCTTATCCGGGTCTCGAACCAGCTCTGGCTGCTCCGTTCCCTCTACACAGTCCTTCTTCACGATGGCCTTTACGATCGTCCGGTCCGAAGGAATGTCGTACATAATCTGTGTCAACATCCCTTCCATTACCGCCCGCAGGCCCCGGGCACCGATGTTGCGCTCGATGGCCTTATCCGCGATAGCGTCCAGAGCTTCCGGTTGGAATTCCAGTTCCACATCGTCATATTCCAGCAGCTTCTTGTACTGTTTCACCAGGGCGTTTTTGGGTTCCTGCAAAATCCGCACCAGATCCTCCCGTTTCAGCGCGTTCAGCGGCGCAATGATGGGCAGACGGCCCACCAGCTCTGGAATGATGCCGAACTTCAGAAGGTCATGGGGCTGGACCTCATGCAGGATATGGCTGAGGTCCTTATCCTTTTTGCCCTGGACATCCGCTCCAAATCCGATGCTCTTCTTATCCAGGCGCTTTTCAATAATTTTTTCCAATCCGTCGAAAGCGCCGCCGCAGATAAACAGAATATTCTTCGTGTTAATCTGGATGAACTCCTGGTGGGGATGCTTCCGTCCGCCTTGAGGTGGAACATTGGCCACTGTACCCTCCACAATTTTCAGCAACGCCTGCTGCACCCCCTCGCCGGACACATCCCGGGTGATCGAGGTGTTTTCACTCTTGCGGGCAATCTTATCGATTTCGTCCACATAGATGATGCCGTGTTCTGCCCGCTCCACATCGAAGTCCGCAGCTTGGAGCAGGCGCAGCAGAATGTTCTCCACATCGTCGCCCACATAGCCGGCTTCCGTCAGCGTAGTGGCATCGGCAATGGCAAAGGGTACCTGCAAAATCCGAGCCAGTGTTTGGGCAATCAGGGTCTTGCCGGAACCGGTGGGACCGAGCATCAGGATATTGCTCTTTTGCAGCTCCACATCTTCATCGCCGCCGAAGAAAATGCGCTTATAGTGGTTGTACACCGCGACGGATAGGGATACCTTGGCTTCCTCCTGCCCGATCACGTATTGGTCCAGAATGTCCCGGATCTCACGGGGCGTGGGAAGTTCATCCGGAATGTCCTCCAAAGGACTTGGACCCATCGGCTCAAAGCCGTCATTCAAAATACTCATACAAAGCTGGACGCACTCGTCACAAATGCGTACGCCTGGGCCTTGTATCATACGGTGGACCTGCTGCTCGTGCTTGCCGCAGAAGGAACACCGCAGTGGCTTCTTGCCTTCGTCATTCATGGTACTACCTCAGTTCTTGCTTTCTGGCGGGCTTATTCCTCCGCCTTTTTCTCGCTCTTGTTGGTGAGGATCTTGTCAATCAAGCCGAATTCCAGCGCTTCCTCCGCGCTCATAAAGTTATCGCGCTCGCAGGCCTCGGTCACTGCCTCAATCGGGCGGCCAGTATTTTCCGCGAGGATTCGGTTCATCCGCTTTTTAATGATTTCCAGACGCTTCAAGTGGATAGCCATATCGGTAATCTGGCCTTGGGTACCGGCGGAAGGCTGATGGATCATAATTTCCGCATTCGGCAGCGCAATGCGCTTCCCCTTGGTCCCGGAGGAGAGCAGAAACGCACCCATGCTGGCAGCCATACCGACACAGATGGTGGATACGTCGCACTTAACATACTGCATTGTGTCGTAAATTGCCATTCCGTCCGTAACGGAACCGCCGGGGCTATTGATATACAGCTGGATATCCTTATCGGGGTCTTGGGCTTCCAGATACAAAAGCTGTGCCACGATCAGGCTTGCGGTGGTCGCGTTGACTTCCTCACCCAGGAACACAATGCGGTCGTTCAGCAACCGGGAGAAAATGTCGTAAGAGCGTTCACCCCGGTTGGTCTGCTCTACTACATAAGGGACTAAACTCAATTTGAAAACCTCCAGTCTTTTGTAGGCGCGGCACTCGCCTCTTAGCGAACGCACGGCAACGGCGGCCCATGAAACCATTTATTTATGATAGCATACATGGCCACAGATAATATGTCGAATCTGTAAATTGTGCCGCCGAAATCCTTCGCGCTTATTCGTCAGACTTTTCTTCTCCCGCAGGCGCTCCGGCAGCCTCTTCGGACTTCTTTTTGCGGGGCTTACGGGCAGGCTTCTCACCCTCAGCGGCATCCGCCTTCTTTGCGGCGCTCTTACGAGGTTTGCGGGCGGGTTTTTCCTCACTCTCGGCAGGAGCTTCTTCCGCAGGCTTCTCTTTCTCCTCCGGCTTAGTAGCGATGGCATTTTCCACCACAACATCGATCGCCCGGCGGCTCTTTACCTGATCCCGAACCTGGTCATCCTTTATATATTTCTTCACCATCTCTAGGTCCATGCCAAACTGGTCGGCCAACTTCTGATATTCGGACTCAACGTCCTCATCAGAGGCTTCAATATTTTCCTTCTTGATAATCGCCATCACAGCCAAATCCATCCGCACTTGGCGCATGGCGGGCTCTCTAGCATCTTCCAGCAGCTTGGCCTCGGTCATACCAGTCATCTGCATGTACTGATCATAGGGAATACCCTGCTGGGCAATCTGGGTGCGGAAATTCTCCACGAACTGCCGGGCCTGTCCATCCACCATCGCATCGGGAACCTCCGCGGTAATATTGGCGGCAACCTGCTCCATCAAGGCGTCCTCAAAAGCACGGGTCGTCTGCTTTTCCCGCTCTTCTGTGATCTGCTTTTTCAGGTCAGCCTTCAGCTCGTCCAATGTGTCAAACTCGGAAACATCCTTTGCGAACTCATCATCCAAAGCGGGAACGTCCTTTTCCTTGACTTCATGGCATGTTACCTTAAAAACAACAGCCTTGCCAGCCAAATCCGCATGGTAGTCCTCGGGGAAGGTGATGTCAAGATCCTTCTCCTCGCCAGCTTTCATGCCGATAACCTGCTCTTCAAATCCAGGTACAAAGCTGTGAGAACCCAACTCCAAGCTATGATTCTCGCCCCTGCCGCCGTCGAAGGGTTCGCCGTTCAGATAGCCGTCGTAGTCGATAACGGCGATATCGCCCTCTTTCGCTTCGCGTTCCACAGAGACCAGGCGGGTGTTCCGCTCTGTCAGAATCTGGAGGCGCTGCGCTACATCGTCTTCCGTCACAACGACTTCTTCCTTGGGAGCAGATAAGCCCTTGTACTCACCCAAGGTCACTTCCGGATACACCGGAGCGGTTGCTTTGAAGGTGAAGCCCTCCCGGGTGCACTCGCCGTCCAGCTCTACAGACGGGTAACCCACAACTTGCAGCTCTTTTTCCTTCACCGCCGCCTCGTAGGCGTCGGGAAATGCAATATTGATCGCCTCATCAAAGAACACCTCAACGCCGTACATTCCCTCCACGACTTTGCGGGGGGCCTTGCCAGGACGGAAGCCGGGCACTTTCATCTTACCGCGCATCTTCCGATAGGCCTTTTCCAGCGCCGCTTCAAACTCCGCCGCTTCGACCTCAATTGTCAATACAACCTGGCTCTTCTCAGCCGTTTCACAGCTTTTTACACGCATGATGTCAACTCCTCCGTTCATCACCGGCAATCCATCCGGTGCCAAGATACGATTTTATCAGAAAAATCTGAAAAAAGCTAGTATTTTTTCCTTTATCCCCAAATTTTTTTTGGAACAAACCCTAAATAGTCCGCAGAAATCAAAGAAAATTCGATTTCACCCCGTTTCCCTTCCCATCGGCGGCGGATTGCGGGACCATGCAAATGGCCATAACAGCAGGCGGAAACCGGATATTTTTCCAACACCGCCAGGATTTCCGGGCACTCATAGCCCTGGTACAAAGGCGGATAGTGGAGAAAACATAGACAACGACGGCCGTCTGCCGCTTTCAGGGACGCCTCTAGCCGCCCAACCTCCCGGTTCAGCACTTTAACGTTATGGGCGTCCTCCTCTAAAAACCATCCCCGGGTCCCGCAGATGGCCCAGTCCCCATAAAACACACAGTTGTTATGCAGCATGTCCAAGGTGTGGATGCCCTTCTCATCAAAAAAGCGGTGAAGCTTGGCGGCAGTGGTCCACCAGTAATCATGGTTGCCCTTTACGAGGTATTTTTTGCAGGGAAATTGGTCTAAGAATTTGAAATCTGCCTCTGCTTCCTCCAAATCCATTCCCCAGGAGGTGTCCCCGGCGAGGACAAGAACGTCTTCCGCCTGAAGCCGTTCCAAGGCGCAGGCAATCCGGTCTACATAACCCTTCCAGGCAGGGCCGAAGACCTCCATCGATTTGTCGGCAGTCAGGGAAAGATGCAGGTCTCCGATTGCATACAGCGCTATTGCATTTCCCTCCTTCTCTGGAATTTGTCAAAAACTCAGATTTCGTCGTCAAAATATATCCGCTCATGGCACCTTGGGCAGCTCTGGTTCCAGCCTGGTCCCCAGTAGACGATTGCCGCGCTCTTGCCGCAGTTCGGACAGCGCAAAAACCGCCAGCGGATAAATGCAATCAGCAGCACTGAGACCACCAGTACCACAATGGCAATGTGTAAAATCAACGGGGTTTTCCGGAACCCCAGTGCAAAGCCAATCGCCAGCAAGGCCAACATACTTAGCCAAACTACCATTTGGGCGTACTTCCGCTTCAATACCTTCAAGGCTCCTCCCCCTCCATTTCATCATCATAAACAAAGGGCTTCTTACAGTTGCTGCAATAGTCCGTGTGGAATATATTCCACCGTGGCCTTGCGTAACGCTTACCGCAGTTCGGGCAGCGGAGGCGGAAAGACAATACCAATCCCGCCAGCACCAGCGCCGTCACCGCGCCAACCAGCAGGCCATTCGCAAATCCAGCAAAAAATTCCGTATTTGCCAGTTGTTTCAAAATCTCACCTGCCAACAGCAGCAGCACGCCGCAGTAGAAGAACGCCAAGCACAGCCGGGCGTCTCTGCGCTTCAGCATCGCGTCTCCCCCCTTACTTCAAAAACGCTTGCACTGCGTTTTCCATCTCCGCCTTTTCCGCGGTCTGTTCAAACCGCCGTGCCTTACCCTTCAGGGCCGCAAGACGGCTGGGAACCGCAATGCCTGTCACAGCATAGAGCTGGTCCAACAGGTCGGTACCGTTTCCTTGCGGAACTTCTCCGATAGCGCGGAGTACATGGTCACAGAACTTATACGGCGATGCCGTAGATGCAAACACCGTCAAGGTTTGGTCGCCAGTCTCCCGCCGGTACTGCTCCAAAACATTGGCTGCAACGGCGGTATGGGTATCAATCAGGTAACCGTACTCCTTATAATAGCGGGCAATCGTATCCAAGGTCTCCGGCTCGCCGCAGAAACCGCCCCAGAACTGGCCTTCAAGAGCCGCCTTGATTTCTTCCGAAACCTCATATTTACCATCCGCTGCCAAAGCTTCCATGTAGCCGCGAACCTCCCGGTCATTCTCGCCGGAAAGATCAAACAGCAGCCGTTCCAAATTGCTGGACACCAAAATATCCATGGATGGACTCATGGTCGTATGGAAGGGGCGGTTCCGGTCATAAACGCCAGTGCGCAGGAAATCCGTCAATACATCGTTACAGTTAGAGGCACAGATCAGCCGGTTAATGGGGAGCCCCATACGCTTGGCATAATACGCCGCTAGGATGTTGCCGAAATTGCCAGTGGGGACGCAGACATTCATCTTCTCCCCCAATTGCAGACAGTCCTGGTGCAGTAAATCACAGTAGGCAGAGACATAGTAGACTACCTGCGGCAGGATGCGGCCCCAGTTGATCGAGTTGGCGGAAGACAAAAAGTACCCCCTGTCCGCCAAGCTCTTCCGCATGGACACATCCGAAAAAATCCGCTTGACGCCTGCCTGTGCGTCATCAAAGTTACCCACTACAGCGCAGACGTTGACATTTTCGCCCTCCTGCGTAACCATCTGGGCCTCCTGCACGGCGGAAACCCCGTCCTTGGGATAAAAGACCATGATCTTCGTCTGCGGCACGTCTGCAAAGCCCTCCATCGCAGCCTTGCCAGTGTCGCCGGAGGTGGCAACAAGGATACAGGCCGTCTTTTCCTCTCCAGTTTTCCGCAAAGCGGCAGAAAGCAACTGGGGCAGCATTTGCAGCGCCATATCCTTAAAGGCAGAAGTTGGGCCATGCCACAACTCTAAGCAATAGGCGCCATCATTCACTTTCCAGAGGGGCGCGACAGCCGGGTTATCGAACTTATCTGGGCCATAAGCATTCTGGGCAAATTCCCGCAGTTCCTCCTCTGTGTAATCTGTCAAAAATAGCCCCATCACCTTCGCTGCCCGCTCTTGATAAGAAACCGTACTCAGCGCCTGCAAAAATTCCCCATCGATTTGAGGAATCATCTCCGGCGTCAGCAAACCGCCATCCCGGGAAAGGCCCTGCTTGACGGCCTCCGCGCTGGTAAGCCTTACAGAGGTGTCCCGTGTGCTGTAATATTTCATCTTCTTCTCCTCGCTCTTTACTCAAATGCGTTTTCTAAATATTCAATGCGAAACTGTCCGCACGCTTCTTCATAGACCTCCGCCACATCGAACCGGGCAGGGACATCAAGGTTGTGGGCCGCCAAATACGCGGCGGCGGTTTTGCGCAGCCGCTCCTGTTTCCGCCCATCTACAAACTCTCGGGGAAGTCCAATGGAATGCGGCCCCCGGCGCTTGACTTCTACAAAACAGATCATTCCGCCGTTCTGGACTACCAGATCCAGTTCACCATAGCGGCAGCGCCATTGACGCGCCAAAACAGTCCAGCCCTGCTGTTCCAAGAATTCCGCAACTTTGGCTTCGCCTTGGTCGCCAGCAGCTTTCGCAGTACTCACGACCGTTTCGCCTCCCATTTTTTCAGGAATGTTTTCCGGTGCGCTGGACAAGGGCCGTGGAGATCCAGCATCTCATAGTGCAGCTTCGTACCATAGCCCTTATGCTTTGCAAAGCCGTATTGAGGATACTGCTTGTCCAACTCTTTCGATACAAACCGATCCCGGCTGACCTTCGCCAGAATCGATGCCGCCGCAATGGATGCGCTCTTGCCGTCCCCTTTTACAATGGTGCAGTGAGCAGTTGCAATCGCGTGACGGCTTCCGTGATCCCGATTTCCGTCAATGAGAGCAAACTCCGGATGGATGTTCAAGCCGTCGATGGCCCGCTGCATCGCCAGTATACGGGCGTTGAGAATGTCCATCTCATCGATCTCTGCTGTCTCCGCTCGGGCAACGCTCCAAGCCGTGGCCTTCGCTGTGATTGCTTTGTAAAGTTCTTCCCGCTTTTTTTCCGTTAGCTTTTTGGAGTCATCCAAGCCAGACAGTTCTACCTCCCGCGGCAGGATGACCGCAGCGGCGTACACCGGCCCTGCAAGAGGCCCTGCACCTGCTTCGTCCACGCCACAGACGATCTGAACACCGTTATCCCATTGTTCCCGCTCATATGCCCAAAGGTCCATGATGTTTCCCCGTTTCTGTCATTTTAAAGCGGCGGTTTGGGCAGTAATGTCCGCTTTTTCAGCCATCATTCCTCTGGTGACTCCAACGTAAACCGCCCCAGTTTGCCGGAACGAAATTCATCCAGTAAAATGTTGGCCATCCGCTCCGTGTCCACCTCGCCGCCAGAAATCAAAAATCCCCGCTTTCGTCCTGCTGTCTGCAAGAGACGATAGCCATAGGTGACATCATTTTCCTCCTCCCGCTCTGGCAGGGTGGAGAGTTTATAGCCCGCTAAAAGCGCTTGCGGGTACTCTGCCGCCAGATATGACATCAAGTGGCAGCCCAACGTCTCCGTGTCCAGCACTTCGCTTTTGACTGCGCCGGTATAGGCAAGGTTCATCCCTACACGCTCATCCTCAAACTTTGGCCACAGAATGCCTGGCGTGTCCAGCAAATCCATTGTCGCATCCACGTTTACCCACTGTTTTCCGCGGGTGACGCCGGGGCGATCCCCTGCTTTGGCAGATTTCTTCTTGGCCACCTTATTGATAAATGTAGACTTACCTACATTCGGCACACCAACTACCATCGCCCGGATAGGACGGCCTACCTGCCCCTTCTCCTGCCACTTGGCGATTTGCTCCTTTAAGACCTTCCGCGCCGTCCCAGTCATCCGGCTCACGCCGTCGCCGGAACGGGAATCCGACGCAATGGCGGTAATCCCCTGTTTTGCCGCGAAATAATTACACCAAACTTGGTTCATCTTTGGATCCGCCTGATCGGCGCGGTTCAGGATGATCATGCGGGGCTTTCCAGCGCATATCGTGTCCAGATCTGGATTACGGCTGGATATCGGAATCCGGGCGTCCACAATCTCCACCACAATGTCGACGTTCTTCAAATCACCCTCGATCTGCCGGCGCGTCTTGGTCATATGCCCCGGATACCATTGTATCTGCATCTTATCCAATCCCTCCGATCCGCTTAAATTCCCGCTGGCCTGTCGAAACATCCGGCCCCGGGAAAATCAGGAATACTGCCCGGCCAATCACATACCGCACATCCACCGTTCCCAGGTGAGCATCCCGGCTGTCATTGCTGTGGTTGCGGTTGTCGCCCATGACAAAAATGCTGCCTTCCGGCACCCGCAGGGGGAACTCTGTGCCGTCGTTTTTGTAGGTCAGTTCATTGATATAACCCTCATGAAGCTGCACGCCGTCTACAAACACCGAACCGCTGGTGAAATCAATATCCACCACCTGGCCCTCTGTGGCAATAACCCGCTTGACAATCGGTTCTTCCATAAACGATTCCTTCCGCAGGACCACAATGTCTCCCCACTGATATTCGCCGCAGAGCATAGCATTCAGCACCAGCAGACGATCACCGTGCTGGAGGGTTGGGACCATTGAGTGGCCATCCACGCCGATCAAGCGGATGACAAACGTAAACACAACCACCACTGTCAGCATAGAACCAATCAATGTCTGCGTCCACTCATAAAGCTCCCGCCCCTTGCTTTTTTCAGGTTTCATCTCTATCTCCCGGTTTTTCTCAATTCAGCTTTCCAGTACGGCTCCACTCCCGCTGTCCTTTCTCAGCCGTCTCACCCGGCAGCAGCAAAAACACTGCCCGGCCAATCACATACCGCGTATCTACAACACCCAGGTCAGGGTCACGGCTGTCGCGGCTGTTGTTGCGGTTGTCGCCCATGATGAACACACAGCCCTCCGGCACTGTCAAGGGAAACTCTGTTCCCTCGGCCAAATGCGTAGCCTCCCGGATATACGGCTCATTCAAAGGCATACCATCCACATAGACCGCTCCGGCATTAAAATCGATATCCACCGTCTGGCCTTCCGTAGCAATGACCCGCTTGACAATTGGTTCACCGCTCTCAAAGGCTGGCTTCGCCGCGATGACAATATCGCCTTGGTGGTATGTGCCGCACAGCAAATTGTTTACTACCAACAACATATCACCGTTTTGCAGGGTGTTGCGCATAGAGTCGCCTGATACGCCAACCACCCGCACGCCAAATGTAAACAGCAGTACCGCCGTCAATACAGAACAAACCAGCGCTTGCACCCATTCATAAAGCCCATTGTTTTTCTTCTCCTCGGCCAATGTCCTGCCTCCTTTTCTGCAATTGCAACCTAGTATAACAAAAACAATCCAGAATCACAAGGGATTTTTCGCTGCACCATGCTCGCTGTCGAATTACGGATCGAACTTTTCCTCAATTAAGCAGACAGCAAGTTCAAACGCTTTGATCCTCCGCTTTATTAAGGTAACTTGTGATTTGTACCGTTCTACATTCTCTTTTGCCTCAATGGTCTCAAGAGATTCCCGCAATTTATGCAGCGTTGAATCGATTTGCCGTTTTGACTCCGCTAGATCATTTTTAGAAAATTCCATATTTTCCTGCGCCATCCTATCTCACAAATCCAGCTTACTCCTACATTCCATGCAGAACCCTGGTATACCATTTTATTAAGCCTTTGCGCTGTCAAGGGTTTCCCGGTATGTTGTTGCTGCGTCCAACAGTTCCCCAGCGCTCTCCAACAGGGCCTCTGTAACCTTGGAGCCGCCGGTGATCCGTGCCAGTTCTTCTTTCCGGCGTTCCCGGTCCAGAAGGACAACCTGGGTAAATGTCCGTCCTTTACGCTCCCCCTTCTCAACAGAAAAATGCGTGTCCGCCATAGCCGCCAGCTGCGGAAGATGGGTGACGCAAAGCACCTGCTTCCGACGGCTCACCTGCGCCAGCTTTTCTGCAACCTTTTGGGCCGCCCGGCCAGATACGCCCGTATCCACTTCGTCAAACACCAGCGTGCCAATGGCCTCCTGCTCCGCTAGAACATTTTTTAATGCCAGCATAATCCGCGCCAGCTCGCCGCCAGAAGCGATTTTGGCAATCGGTTTCAGATCCTCTCCTGCATTAGCGGACATCAAAAACCGTACAATGTCGCAGCCGTCAGGAGAGGGCTCTTTTTCCGTAAATTCGATCGCAAACCGAACACGGTTCATATCCAAATCCCGCAATTCCTTCTGAATCCGTGCTTCCAGTTCCTGTGCCGCTTTCCTGCGGGCTTCGGTCAGCTCCTTGCCGACAGTAAGGACTTCTTTTTGCACCTTCTTCAGTTTCTGCTCCAAACGGATCAGCGTATCATCTGCTGTTTCGATAGCGTCCAGTTCTTTTTGACACTTGTCCAGATAGTCCAACATATCCTGTACGGTTGCGCCGTACTTCTTTTTCAGCCGATACAACTGGTCTGTACGGCTCTCTGCCGCATCCAACTCCTCCGGGGAAAAGTCAAACGAACTCCGCAAATCCCGCACAGTTTCCGCCAGATCGTAAGCTTCGCTTTGCAATGCGCCTAAACGGTTGTATACATCTAAAACCGCGTCATCCAGCGTCCGGATGCTGGACAGCGCCGCTTCTGCATCTCCCAATTGGCCTACCGCTCCAACGCTGTCATCATCTCCGTTAAGGCAGTAATCCGCGCCTGTAAGGGCCGTAAGATATTTTTCACCGTTCCGCAAAAGATTTCGGCGGGCCTCCAGTTCTTCTTCCTCACCCGGCTGCAGTTCCGCCCGCTCCAACTCGTCGATCTGAAACCGTAAGCTGTCCACCCGGCGAGCCTTCTCTGCCTCATCCATTTGCAGGGCGTTGATCTGGCTCCGCAGCTCCGCCATGGAAGCGTACACCCTTCGGTACGCCTCCAAGGGAGCGTCTGTCCGCCCGAAACGGTCCAAGTAAGCGCCATGTTGTTCCTCGTCCAAAAGCTGAGTTCCATCGTGCTGGCCGTGTATATTCAGAAGTTCTCCGCCGATTTGCCGCAGCTGGGCTACGGTCAACGGCCGTCCATTCACCCGGCAGGCGTTTTTTCCATCGCCGGAAATTTCCCGCTGCAACAGCAAATTCCCATCCTCGTCAGGAGCAAAACCATTTTCCGCCAATCCAGGCAAATCTTCTGGAACGCCGGAAAATTCCGCGCTAACAAAGGCCTTCACCGCACCGGTACGGATCAAATCCCTGGAAGTGCGTCCACCCAAGACGGCGCCCATAGCGTCGATGACGATGGATTTGCCTGCGCCAGTCTCACCAGTGAGGGCGTTAAAGCCTGGGTGAAATTGGATATCTGCCTCTTCGATGACCGCAATATTTTCAATGTGCAGCAATTCCAGCATCCCGATCTCTCCTCTCCCCGTCCTGCGGGGAATATTTCGCAAAAAGAATAAATATATCCTATCAACAGAAGCAAAAATCTTCAAATTACAAAGCGCAAACACGCTATGCCGCAGCCTTCGCAGCAGTATAGTATCAACTACAAAGGGCACCGCAGCAGCGACAGCGGAAATAAACGCAGCGTCAAATCAGAGTGGTCTTCCCATTTGCAGGAGTAGAAGCCAATCACCATCACCGAACTCAAGCCCCTATAAACCTTCGTCTTTTTTCTTTTGGAAGAAAAAAGAAAACGGGGAATTCAAATCTGCCAGCCATTGCAAAATGGCGAATCAAAGCATCGCTTTTAGTTCCTCGCAGAAATCGGAGGCAGTTTCGGTGTCCTTCATCAGCAAAAACGCTGTGTCGTCCCCGGCCAAGGAGCCAACCATATAGGGAAGCTCCATATGATCCAACGCAGAACACGCCGCACTCGCCAGCCCCGGCATCGTCTTGATTACAACCATGTTTTGGGCACAGGCAATGCTCAAAATGCTCTCACGAAAAATCGTTTGCAGCTTCTCAGCAACATTCAGCTTCGTCCGGTTGCCGGACACCGCATATTTGTACATTCCCTGACCTACCGGCTCCTTAATCAAATGCAGCTGCTTAATATCCCGGGAAATCGTTGCCTGGGTACTGTGGATACCCCGCTCCTGAAGGCGGACAAGAAGCTGTTCCTGCGTCTCAATATTCTCCTGGGCAATAATCTCTAAAATCATAGTTTGACGGTCATTTTTCATCCTTCCAGCCCCCCTGGCAGCATTTTTCGGGCAAAAATCTCGCAAAAACTCCGCTCCGACAGGCGCACCAGCCGCGTCACATACTTCGACCGCCGCACCTGTATCTTGTCATCAGCCCGGAGAGCAAAGGCCCGGCTCTCATCCACAAATAAATATACTGGCTTCCGCCCATTCCGCTCCAGTTCCACCGTCAGCGTATGTTCCGGCGAAAGGACATACGACGAAAAACGCATGTTGTGGATGCAGATCGGGCAGACAACCATCGTCTGCGCCACCGGCTCTACTACCGGTCCGCCTGCCGACAAAGAGTAAGCCGTGGAACCTGTAGGCGTGGCAACAATCACGCCATCCCCGGCGATGTCGGCCAGGTGCCGCCCATCCGAAGAAATTTTCAGATGGATAACATGCGAGATCGGACCCTCCCGGATGACCGCATCGTTTAATCCCAAATTTGTATAAATCTGCCGTCCGTCCCGGAACACCGACACATCCAGCATCATCCTCTGCTCCAGCTCAAAATTCCAATCCTTCAGTTTCCGCAGCGCTCCCAGCTCCCCGGCTTCCAGCTCTGCCACAAACCCGAGGCCGCCCATATTTACGCCTAAAACCGGCATCTTATGCAGCGCCGCCAGCTTCGCAAGATGCAAGATCGTACCGTCGCCGCCGAAGGTAATCAGCAAATCCGCCCCCTTCAGCTCCTGGGGCAAAGGCTGTACGTCATAACCGGCAAAGGCCCCTTCCTTCCGGTCCCGGAAGGGGGAACAAACCACAATCTGAAACCCCAGCTCCCGCAGGATGCCCTCCGCTGCGCGGGTTGCTTTCATACCCTGGTCCCGGTTAGGATTGGGACACAGGATAATTTTTTTTGGATTCATCAGGCGTTCTCCTCTCCGTGTTCCGTCAACATCACATGAGATTCCCGTACCAAAGCTTCCAGCTCAAAGTGTCCAGATTCTCTCTTGCTTTTTTCCAAAAATCCAAGATATTCGATATTCCCCTCCGGGCCGCGGATTGGCGAATACGTCAGCCCACAAACAGCAAACCCAGCCTCTGCCGTATGGGTTTGGAAGTTCTCTAAAACCTCCAAGTGTACTGCCGGGTCCCGGACAACGCCCTTCTTCCCGACCTTCTCCCGGCCCGCCTCAAACTGCGGCTTCACCAGCGACACCACATGTCCGCCCTCCCGCAGCAGCGCTGCCAGAGGCGGCAGGATCAATTTCAAGGATATAAAACTCACGTCTACTGACGCAAAATCCAGCGGTTCCGGAATCTGCTCCCGACTGAGGTACCGGGCGTTCGTCCGCTCCAAGCAGACCACCCGCGGGTCCGTCCGCAGCTTCCAGGCTAGCTGCCCCCGTCCTACATCCACAGCATACACCTTTGCCGCACCGTTTTGCAGCATGCAATCTGTAAAACCGCCGGTAGATGCGCCAATATCACCGCAGGTTGTTTCTTTCAGATCAATCGGGAAAACCGTCATAGCCTTCTCCAGCTTCAAGCCGCCCCGGCTCACGTACCGCAGGCCACCCCGCACTTCGATTTCCGCTTCGGTGGGAACTGCTGTGCCAGGCTTGTCCACCCGGCGGCCAGCTACATACACCTGACCGCTCATAATCACTGCTTGGGCCCGCTGGCGGGTTTCTTCCAGGCCCCGCTCTACCAGCAGAACATCCAACCGCATTTTACTGCTCATGCACTTTCGCCTCCCGCACGGCTCCAGCAATACCAGCGGCGTCCAGCTTGAACCGGTGCTCCAGCTGAGACACGCTGCCCTCCGAGGCAAACACGCCGCCCAGATTTTGTAAAATCAAACGCTTGGGGGAGCATCCCCCCTCCGCCAGCGCCGAAGCTGCCCGCTGACCCACGCATCCCTCGCCAAAGGAATCCTCTATCACCAGCAGAAGCTCCGTTTTGCAGAACTCGCACAAAGACGCAGCGTCCAATGGCGCAATCCGGTTCAGCTTGACTACTTCTGCTTCGACGCCCTCTTTTGCCAACCGTTCCGCCGCTTCTAACGCATGGTTGATCAGCACGCCATAAGTCAGCAGTGTCACATCCCCACCTTCCCGCAGGCGTACCGCCGCTTGTGCCGATGTGTTCTTCTGAAAAGCGCCCTCGCTTCCCCGCGGATAACGTACCGCTACTGGACCAGAAATCTCAAATAATGCCTGACGCAGCATCTGCCGCAGTTCCGCAAAATTCGCCGGGCACAACACCGTAAAACCAGGAATTCCCGGCAGAAACAACGAATCGAAACAGCCATGGTGGGTTTCGCCATCAGCACCCACCAGCCCTGCGCGGTCGACGCCTAACACAACGTGCAGATTCTCCAAAGCAACATCATGGATCAGCATATCATAGCCTCGCTGCAAAAACGTCGAGTATACCGCAAAAACTGGGATCATCCCTTGCGCCGCAAGACCCGCCGACATGGAAACGCCATGCCCTTCCGCAATGCCAACATCGAAAAAACGGCCTGGAAAACGCTGCGCAAAGTCGGTCAAACCAGTGCCGTCCGCCATCGCCGCCGTAATCGCACATATGCGGCTGTCATGCTGTGCACAGTCCGCCAAGGTTTGACCAAACACGCTGGAAAAACTCTCGCCTGACGGCTTTTTCACAAGCCCTGTCGCCGGATCAAAGGGGCTGACGCCATGGAATTTATCCGGGTTCTTTTCCGCATACGGATACCCCTTACCCTTGACCGTATTCACATGGACCAATACCGGACAATGCAGCTCCCGCGCCCAGGTCAGCACGTCGCAAAGACGCGGCAGATCATGGCCGTCGATTGGGCCAAGGTAGGTAAAGCCCATATCCTCGAACAGTGTGCTCCCAGGCCACAGTGTCCGTTTCAGCCAAGTCTTTACACCGTGGTTGAAACGGTAGAGACGTTTTTTCGCCGGTTCCCGCCCAAATAGGCTCCGGTACCATTTTTTTAAATGATAATAGGCCGGTTTCGACCGCAGCTTTGCCAAATGTCGCGGAATTGCGCCTACATTACAGTTGATAGACATCCCATTATCGTTTAAGATCACAATGAGAGGTTCACCGGAGGCCCCAGCGTTATTCAAACCCTCGTATGCAAGACCGCCCGTTAACGCTCCGTCACCAATCAACGCCAGCACGCTGTAATTTTCTTTTTGCAGTGTCCGTGCCCGGGCTATACCCAGGGCCACGGACACCGAGTTGGATGCATGGCCTGCAACAAACGCGTCGTGAATGCTCTCCCGAGGCTTTGGAAATCCCGACAAACCGTTGTACTGCCGGAGTTCGCCAAACTGCTCCCGCCGTCCTGTCAGGATTTTATGCACATAGCATTGGTGGCCCACATCAAAGACAAGCCGATCCTGTTCTGTGTCAAACACCCGGTGAATGGCCACAGTCAGCTCTACCGCCCCCAGATTGGAGGCCAGATGCCCACCGGTTTCCGAGACACTTTTCACAAGAAATTCCCGCAGCTCTTCACAGAGCTGGGGAAGCTGGTCCGCAGGCAGTTTGCGCACGCCCGCAGGGGAATGAATCGTTTCCAGCAGCATGACCAGCCTCCTTCTCAGCGATGGAATATGTGCAGGACTCGCCCGGCACAGTAAACCACCTTTGTGCTCCGCTGGATGGCAAAAGCCTTACCCAGAGCTTTACCGCCAATAGTCAAACCAGAGATCAACGCCGTTACGCCAACAGAGAGCAGCACCGTCCGCAGGTTCAACGCCCGCTGGAGCTGCGTGACAATCACCGCCCCTGTAGCGCCGCTGACTATGCCGCAGATGTCACCCACCACATCATTGCACACGCTGGACACCCGGCTGGCGTTCCGCAGCAGGAGCAGGGCTTCCTTCGCGCCCTTCTCCTTGTGGGCGGCCATGGCGTGGAAGGGTTTTGCGTCCGCCGATGTCACCGCCACGCCAATCACATCGAATAGAATGCCAAGGCCGATAAATAGCGCAAGCATCAAAAGAGCGGCCGCCATGCCCGCGCCGTCCAGCATCGATTCCGAAGCCAGACTCAGCGCGGCCGATAGGGCCACCGCCATAAAAAAGACTGTAAAGGCCCAACGGTATTGGGCGGACGCTCCGTTTTTCTTTTTCTTGCTCAAAGAGAAACCTCCATCGAAATCCTCCGCCCTTTTCCCAGAACGGAAGCCAAAAACAAGGAAAGCGCTAAGCAGCGGCGGCAGAAAAAGTAAATCTTACGGCTTAGGTACGGGCTGGATTTCCCCACAGCGCACCTCTCGTTGCCGATGGAGGCGGTTTCCCTTTCAGCGCTGCGGCGCGGCGTCGCCTGTCCGCGCTGCCCGACTGCCACTTAGTCCGCACTGCAATCCTTTTTCTGCCCCATTCAGACAGCCTAGGTGATTTCCACCACAGTCTATCCGTTTCTTTAGCCTCTTTTGCAGAACGGGTTTCAAAGGGCGATCACGGAACCGCCCTGGCCGGGGCGAAGCCGCGTAGTTCCCAAATCCACCCGCCCCACTCAAGGCAGGCTACGGCTGCACACAGCGTTACGGCCCATAAGACCGATGCACCGCATTGCAGGTTCACAATCTGCTTCGTACACGGGCCGGAAATACCACAATGGGAGTACGTCCATGCACAAGAACAGGTCTCCACGAAAACAGGGTCGGATTGACCATGCCATTGGAAAGCGCCCTGAATCCGCAAGCGCACATTGTGCGCTTCCCCCCAGCACCCACCCAAAACTGGGCGTATCAAGCAGGCACCATGGGTTTCATCGATGTGCCCTTTAGAGGATTTTTAGGCCCTCCTTAGGAAACGGCAGATCTGACTAGAATACTGCGCCGCCGCTTAGCATTTCTTAGTATAGCACAGAATTGATAAATATACAATATATACCGTATACAAATTTTCGGAGTGTGAACGCCGATGTTTCACACTCCGATCAATTTTCTGCTTTCAATGCCTGGATTTCCGCCGGAAATAAGTACCGCCATTGGCCGCTCCGCAGGCGGCCCAAGGACAGGGTGTGTTCCCTGACGCGCCGCAGCCGCGCCACCTCCAGCCCACAGGCGGCGCACATTCGGCGGACCTGCCGGTTTTTGCCCTCGTGGATGGTAATCGAGAGTTTTAACAACGCTTCCTTCGTTTCCCAGTGCAGAAATTTGACTTGCGCGGGACGGATCGGTTCGCCGTTCAAGTCGGTGACCTGGGCAAGACGCTCCACTGCGTCCTCCACTTCACCGCGCACCCAGACATGGTAAACCTTGGGCGTTTCATAACGGGGATGCAGCAGGCGTTGGGCAAGATCGCCATCATTCGTCAACAGCAGCAGCCCCTCGGAATCCAGGTCCAGCCGTCCAACTGGGTAAACCCTTGTCCCACAGTCTTTCACCAAATCTGCAACCGTCCTTCGCCCCTTTTCATCAGAGAGCGTCGTCACATAGCCTCGGGGCTTGTTCAACAGAATATAAACTGGCTCTGCCTTTGAAGCCAAGGGCTTGCCGTCCAGACGAACGTCGTCCTGCTCCAGGTCGGCCCGTTGGCCAAGGAGGGCTGTCTGGCCATTTACGGTCACACGACCAGCGGTAATGTACATTTCCGCCGTCCTCCGAGAACACACCCCTGCTGCCGACAGCAATTTTTGCAGCCGTTCCTCCATCCAAAATACCCCCGTAGGGGCCGGGTTTCACCCCGGCCCGTTTTACCGCCTTCTCTGCCGTTTCAGTACACTCAGAGCAGATTCCACCTTCGGCAAAACCGTCTCACTGCATAGCAGGTTCACTTGTCCAATTTCCCTGCCGTCCAAACGGAACACCATCTGTCCCACTTGCGTCCCAGCTGCTACCGGCGCCGTCAGCGGCTGGTCTAGCCGAACTTCCGATTCGATCTGTTCTCCTTCCGCCAGAGGCCACGCAAAACTATTCGCCGCCACTAGGCGCACTGTGGCGCTCATGCCATCCTGTACCGGGACTTCGCCCACCTCATGGCCAAGAATAGCAGGCCGCACTGCAGGATACGCTGCAAATCCGTACTCAAAAAGGCTCTGATGGTCCGCCCAATCGTTGCCGTCCTGAAGTGTCACCGCAACCAAGCGTTGGCCGTTCCGTTCTGCGCAGCTCACCAGCGTCCGGCCCGCTGCGCGGGTATAACCGGTTTTCAGGCCGATACACCCATCCACGTAGCTGAGCAGCTTGTTATGGTTCGTCATCGTCCGCCCGCCAGTGGTAACGCTTCGGGTGGACGCAATCCGCACCAGCGTTTCGTTCTCCACCGCTACGCACGCCAGAAGCGCCATATCCCGGGCGGTGGAATAGTGCTGTTCATGATCCAATCCGTTAGGGTTCGCAAAGGACGAATTTTCCATGCCGATTTCCTGGGCCGTCTCGTTCATCATTTGGGCAAAGCCTTCCTGGCTGCCACCGATATGGTCCGCTATCGCGACAGCAGCGTCGTTGCCGGAACACAGGAGCAAGCCATACAGCAGTGTTTCCAGCGTCAGCTTTTCCCCTGCCTCCAAATACATGGAGGAGCCTTCCGTCGCCGCCGCTTCTTGCGTTACCGTCACGATGTCCGACAAGTTCCCCTCCCGGATCGCCACCAGCGCCGTTAATATCTTCGTCGTACTGGCAATCAGCATCTGGGCGTCGGCGTTTTGCTCGTACAGCACCCGGCCGCTCTCCACATCCATCAAAATCGCAGATGTTGCAGATGTCCCTATCGCCTCCGCCCGTCCCGGCAACAGGCATACCGCCAACAGCAGCGCCCCTGCCAGACGCTGAATTCCTCTCGACAAGCATCATCACCTCAATTTGTCAGCAATGATGCTAGTATACCCACTTTACAGCGTTTCCGCCTCTTTTTTCTTGTCAAAATATTTTTCCACTTTATCCATGATGTCCGGAGCCGTCTCTACAATCCGGTCCACCGTAGACGCCGGAGGCACGGCCACTGGCAGCACACGCGTAATGCCGTCCTTGATTACCAGAAAGGCCACCGGGTCGATCTTCACGCCCGCTGCGCCGCCGCCGCCAAAACCGTTTTTCGCCGGCTTGTCAGCCTTGCCGTAATCTGCACCGCCGCTGCCGCCGCCAAAGCCGAAACTCACCTTAGAAATTGGGATCAGCGTCACGCCGTCGGGGGTGGTGATGGGCTGGCCTACAATCGTGTTGGTGTCTGCCATCTCGCGAATTTTGTCCATAGCCGTGTGCATCAGGCTGCTGACTGTGTTCTTGCTGTCCATCGTATTCTCCATCTTGTACATCCTTTCCTGTGTTTGTATTTTAATTTGTCATTAAAACGTATCAGGCTGGTCTTGCCTGGTTATCCTCCGATGCTTGCCGAGCAGCTTCTTTTGCTGCCAATTCTGTACGCCTTTTACACGTTTTCCGAAACCGCAGGAACCATCGCAGCGCCGGGAACCCAATCCCCAGGCCAAAGCCCAGCAGCGTTCCAATGCGGATGCTGATTCCGAATTCCCCCTCCACCGCCAAGGCGGACGCTTCAAAGTCCACGCCGGTGTGTATGTAGGGTTTCCGGATGTCCAACAGTTTTTCCAAGACAGGCATTCCCGTCCAAACGGCAGTTTGCAGATAACCATATTGCTCCGCCGCTGCTGGCGGGTCGTCCAGCCCGCCCAGTGTCAGCGACAGCCGCAGCGGGTCGACGCGGATGCTCCGGCGTGTGCGGCCCAGGGCCCGTTTCAAAGGAGGCCAGAGCGTATGCACAGCGTCCTTGATATCTTCAAATTTTACCGGCGGCAAAGACTTCTTCGGTTTTTCTTTCGGTCTATCTGCCGATACTTTCTCGGGTTTTGGTTTCTTTTTCCTTTTGGGCTTTTTCGATTTTTTTTTCTTTTCCGCCCTCTCTTTCACCGGCAGGACGTGCAGTGTCAGCAGGCCGATTTTTGCTTCCAACTCCATCACAGTGCCATCGTAAGCTACGCGAACGCCCACCCGTGTTAGGCAAAATAAAATGATCAGCAGAACCAGCACAAATACAATCCCCAGCAGAATTTTGAGCCACAACAATGCGTTCGCCTCCTTCGACAGCGTTTCCTATCTTATAGAAAGCCTATGGTACGCTGTATATTCTTATGAAGGACGGATTTGTCCGTTTGCCGCCTGACCTTTCAATGGGACAGCTATCGGTTGGCCATCGTCCTGTATTTCCCTTTTCTCCATACGCAGTTGGATTTCTTCATTCAATTCCGGCAAATCCGGCAGGTCGTCCAGACTGGTGAGGTGGAACGCCCGCAGAAACTGTTTTGTCGTCCGGTACAGCCGGGGACGCCCCGGCACTTGCAGCTTTCCGCATTCCTCAATCAGCTTTCTCTGAAGCAGCAGGCTTACGGTGTACGAGCTGTCTACCCCCCGAATCTGGTCCACAAAGGCGCGGGTAGTGGGTTGGTAATATGCGATAATAGTCAGCGCTTCCATAGCGGGTTGGCTGAGCTTGGCGGGCTTGCGGATCTCAAACGCTTTGCGCACCACATCGGCGCAGTCTGGCGCAGAACACAACTGCCAAGTATCCTCTACATGCAGAAGACGGATGCCCCGCCGTTCATAGGCGTAATAATCCCCCAGCGTTTGCAGAACTTTCTCCGCCGCTTTGCGGTCCACATCCAGCGCCGTGCAAATCCGCTCCACCTGCACCGGCTCGCCAGAAGCAAACAAAATCGCTTCAACCGCCCTCTCAATCTCCTTCATAACCACTCTCCCTCATCTTAGTCGGCCTCCGCCATACAACTGCCAGCTCTCTCATCCATACGCTCAATTTCACAATCGCCTTCCGTCCCTGCCAGCCAGAGCATGTGCGATCGGCACAGCTCCAGCACCGCCAAAAATGTTGCCACAATCTCACTACGGCTGCGGTTTCCCTGGAACAACTGCCGGAACCGGGTCACACCATGCTCTGCCAATCGCCGGAGAATTTCTCCCGCCTTGCGCTCCACCGGATACGGCTCATGCTGTACAATCTCCTGAAAAGCCGTCTTCGGCGGCGGAAGGGCACGCTCCATACGGCTTTGCAGTTCCGCCGCCACAAGCGCCAAATCGCCCGCCTCATGATCATACTCAAAAATCTTACCGCGTTCTCCAGGCTCTGGGGCACGGGTTACTATGTTCCGCCCGAATTCACTCAAAGGCTCCAGCTGCTCCGCCGCCGCCTTTACAATAGAATAATACTCGCTGCGGCGCCGCTCCTCCAAGGACTGGATCAAGGCTTCCATCTCGCTCTTGGCCTCCTCGTCCTCTATCGACAGAAGCATCCGAGTCTTGATGTACACCAGATGGGACGCCATTGTTACAAATTCGCTGGCAACTTCTAAATCCATTTTCTGCCGCTGCTCTAGCCACTCCAGATACTGCCCGCAGATCAAGGCAATGGAGATGTCCTGAATCTCCATCTTGTTCTTGCCCAGCAGGAACAAGATCAAATCCAAAGGTCCTTCAAAATCCTGTAGTTCCTCCGAACGGGAATGGACTACTTTTTCCAGTTTAAATACGGGGTTTTCCAAAAAAAGCCTCCTCTGCCGCCGGGAGCACCCGGCAGGCCGCTCAGAAAATCAGATGGAACATCAAGCTGTATACATTATAAATACAATTACCAACCAGACGGCTGGTCAATCCAATGTATGCCAAAAACAGTAGCAACAGCATCCCATACCGTTCATAGCGCATAATCTTAAAATAGGATGCGTCCGGCAGAAATCCGCCCAGGACCTTTGCGCCATCTAGGGGCGGGATGGGGATCAGGTTGAACAAACCCAGGCCAATGGACAACGGCGCCAGATTATACAGGAAAAATTCAAACAGCAAATTCCAACCAGCGTGATAGGGCGCATATAAGTAAACAACTTTTGCCAGCAAAAGCGCCAGGAATGCCAAAACAAAATTAGAGACCGGCCCCGCCAGAGCGGTCAGAGCCATCCCCTGCTTCGGCTTACGAAAATAACGCGGGTCTACTGGCACTGGCTTGGCCCAGCCGAAACCTACCAGGAACATCATGGCAAGCCCCAGCCAATCAATGTGGCGTAAGGGATTCAAGCTCAAACGATGCAGAGATCTCGCAGTAGGGTCTCCCAAGGCGTAGGCCGCCAGGCCATGGCAGGTTTCATGAACTGTCAGGCAAAGCAGCACCGCAAACACCCGGAGCGCCGCATCCTGTATGGAGCTGAAATCCAGGGCATGGAAAAGAGTTTGCAGATAGTGAAAAAGCATGATGTTTCTCCCAGAACAAAAGAGCGTCTTTGCAAGCATTATATCAGCTCACACTGTCAAATACAAGAAAAATCCCTAAAATATAAGAAACCGCCCATGCCATGCAGCACAGGCAGTCCCTCCGCGCCTTTAAACATCCAGGCCCAGTTTTTCCGCAATCTCCTCAGGCGACAGGCCAGCCTCTTTCGCCTTTGTCAGCACTGTCCGCATATTTATAGGGTGCAGCAGTCTCTGTTTTTGGGCCTCCAGGCTCTCAATCTCCGCCTTCTTTTTCGCAATTTTTTCATCAATCAGAGCAATTCGCTCCTCTTTGTTCTTCTTTGCCATACATACCTCCAATAGCAGTATTGCACTTACTATACAAGAAACGGTTCTTCTTGTCAATCAAATAATGTGTATTTTTCTCCATTTTACCAAGTTGAAAATTGTCTCTTTTTTCAGATAAATCTTTGCTTTTTTCTTCGCTCTGTTCCTCCATCCACACTACCCTCTTTCCACTATGCAGCGTCTTCACCCTCAAGACGCACAAAAAGATTTCTGCAAATCTACTTTTTGGGGAAGTTTTCAGGAAACGTCGGAAAATTGATTGACGTGGCAGGTTCAATGTGTTAAAATGCAAACAATGTGTCATATGGCAGGATACAGATTGGTTGTCTACCCCAAAATCAATGTTCGGGAAAGAAGGAAGCATATGTACAAAATCGTTAGAAAAGAGGCGCTGCGGCCTACAGTTACACTGTATGAAATCGAAGCGCCCCTCATTGCTAAGAAGGCCCAGCCGGGTCAGTTCATCATCCTCCGGGTGGATGAAAAAGGCGAACGTATCCCTATCACCATCAATGCCTATGACCCTGAAAAGGGGACTGTTACGATTATCGTCCAGACTATCGGCGCAACGACCGAAAAGCTTACCCATCTCAACGAGGGCGACTGCCTCCAGGATTTCGTAGGCCCCCTGGGCAAGGCTACCGAAACCGAGGGTAAGAAAAAAGTGTGCGTGGTCGGCGGCGGCGTGGGCTGCGCCATTGCGTATCCGGTGCTGAAAAAATTCCACGACGACGGCGCGGAAGTCCATGCTGTCGTTGGTTTCAAAAACCAAGACCTTGTAATCCTTGAAGAAGATTTCAAAAAGTCCAGCGATAAGCTGATTGTCTGCACCGACGACGGTTCCTATGGCAAGAAGGGCCTCGTCACCGACGCCCTGAAGGAACTGATCGAAGCGGGTAACCAGTATGACGAAGTGTTCGCCATCGGCCCCATGATCATGATGAAATTCGTCTCCAAAACCACCGAGCCTTACGGCATACCTACCACCGTTTCCATGAGCCCTATCATGATCGATGGCACCGGCATGTGCGGCGGCTGCCGTTTGAGCGTGGGCGGCGAAATGAAGTTTGCCTGCGTGGACGGCCCTGATTTTGACGGCCACAAGGTCGACTGGGATCTCGCTGTCAAACGGAACCAGATGTATACGGGATTTGAGAAGCACAAATACGAGGAAGCCTGCAACCTGCTCAAAAAGGAGGCCGAATAATCATGGCCAATATGTCTTTACAGAAAAACCCGATGCCCTCCCAGGACCCGAATGTCCGGAATAAAAACTTTGAGGAAGTCGCCCTGGGCTACACTGAGGCACAGGCCCTGGATGAGGCTCAGCGCTGCTTGAACTGCAAAGCAAAGCCTTGTATGCAGGGCTGCCCCGTCATGGTACACATTCCCGAATTCATCCAGAAGGTTGCCGCCGGCGAATTCGAGGAAGCTTATCAGATCATCTCTAATACCTCCGCCCTCCCTGCCGTCTGCGGCCGTGTCTGCCCTCAGGAAAGTCAGTGTGAGAAGTACTGCGTTCGCGGCAAGAAGGGCGACCCTGTGGGCATTGGCCGTCTGGAACGCTTCGTTGCCGACTGGCATAACGCCCATAACCAGGAAACCGCCGAAAAGCCTGCTTCAAATGGCCACCGCGTTGCTGTCGTCGGTTCTGGCCCTGCTGGCCTGACCTGCGCAGGCGACTTGGCCCGGAAGGGTTATGAAGTCACCGTGTTTGAGGCCCTGCACCTGGCGGGCGGCGTGCTGGTCTACGGTATCCCTGAGTTCCGTCTGCCCAAGGCCATCGTACAGAAGGAAGTCGATGGCCTGAAGGCTATGGGCGTAACCATCGCCACAGACACGGTTATCGGCCGCACCATCTCCATCGATGAACTGATGGAAGAACAAGGCTTTGAGGCTGTGTTCATCGGCTCTGGCGCGGGCCTGCCCATGTTTATGGACATTCCCGGCGTGAACTACCGCGGCGTATACTCCGCCAACGAGTTCCTGACTCGTATCAACCTTATGAAAGCGTATCTGCCGGATTCTGACACCCCCATCCAGCACCCGAAGAAGGTCGCCGTTGTGGGCGGCGGCAACGTCGCTATGGACGCAGCCCGCTGCGCCAAACGCCTGGGGGCGGAAGTGTACATCGTTTACCGCCGCGGCATGGAGGAACTGCCTGCCCGTAAGGAAGAAGTCGAGCACGCCGAGGAAGAAGGCATCATCTTCAAGACGCTGTGCAACCCCGTAGAGATTTTTGCAGACGAAAACGACGACGTGAACAAGATTCGCTGCATCCAGATGGAACTGGGCGAGCCGGACGCCTCTGGACGCCGCCGCCCGATCGAAAAGCCGGGCAGTGAGTTTGAGATTGATGTGGACTGTGTAATCATGTCCCTGGGCACCAGCCCCAATCCGTTGATTAAGTCTACCACCAAGGGTCTGGAAATCAACAAAAAGGGCGGTATCGTCGTCAACGAAGACGGCCTGACTTCCCGTGAAAAGGTCTACGCCGGTGGCGATGCCGTGACCGGAGCGGCAACTGTCATCCTCGCTATGGGAGCGGGCAAGACCGCCGCTAAAGCCATTGATGAGGCGCTGCGTAAATAAAACCATAACACCAATCGAAATTGGAGGATTGCCAAACATGGCAATCCTCCAATTTTTTAGGCTTTCAATACATAAATGTGAGAATCAAAATCAAAGCTGGAACAATGTCCAATATCTGCCTCCTCGGAAATGTGGTCGCTTGTCGCCATTCCTATGCGCATCAGCTCGTCGCCAAAGTGCTGGGAGCCGCCGTTTACCGTGTAGCAAAGGTCTGGGTCAAGCCCTTGGAGTTTGACACGGTGGAAGGGTGCATTGACCTCGTTCAAAACCTTGTACCAGCCTACCAGCGCGGTCTTCTTATCTGGACTGACGGACATCCAGGCGGTAAAGTTGCCGTCAAAGGGGGACAGCAAACGGTAGAAGTCGCCAAACTGAAGGACTTCCCGGTATTCCTTCACAAACGCGATCTGCCGCCGCACCTCCTTCCGCTCCTCAGGTGTAAGGCGATTCAAATCCAACTCGTAGCCGAATGCGCCAAAACAGGCGACATTGCCGCGGGTTGCAAGGGGCGTTTGACGCTGGATTTGATGGTTCGGAACTGCCGAGACATGCGCACCAATGGAGCTGATTGGATAACAGAAGGAGGTGCCGTACTGAATTTTCAACCGCTCCACCGCGTCGGAGTCGTCGGACGCCCAGCCCTGGGGTGCATAGTACAGGATGCCTGGGTCAAAACGTGCGCCGCCGGAGGCGCAGGACTCAAAGAGAATATGTGGAAAATTTGTATTCAGCCGCTCATAAAGAGCATAAACCCCAAGGATATACCGGTGGCACACCTCACCCTGCCGGTCCGCCGGGAGAGTGGCAGAATACGCTTCCGAAATGCTGCGGTTCATGTCCCATTTAATATAGGAAACCTTAGCTTCCGTGAGAATTTTCGCCATCATATCGTATATATGATCCACTACTTCTGGACGGGAGAAGTCCAACACAAACTGGTTTCTTCCATGGGAGGCCCGGCGGCCTGGCGTCTGGAGTATCCAATCCGGATGGGCACGGTAGAGATCAGAATCCTTGTTGACCATCTCCGGTTCAAACCAGAGGCCGAATTTCATACCAAGGGCCTCAATCCGCTGGGCAAGACGGGAAATACCGCCTGGAAGACGTTCCAGGTTCGCCTCCCAATCACCCAAACCCGCGTAATCGTTGGAACGTGCGCCAAACCAGCCATCGTCAAGGACGAAAAGCTCTACGCCGTCATTGCGGGCAGCTTCCGCGATGGATACCAACTTGTCTTCCGTGAAATCGAAATAGGTAGCTTCCCAGTTGTTGATCAGGACAGGCCGCGCCTTGTCCCTCCACTCTCCCCGGGCAAGGCGAGTGCGGTAAAGATTGTGGAAGGTGCGGCTCATATCCCCCATCCCCTGGTTAGAGTATACCATAACAGCCTCAGGGGTCTGGAACGCCTCGCCGGGTGCAAGCCTCCAATCAAAGCCGAAAGGATTGATGCCCAGCATAACGCGGGAAACATCCCAGTTGTCAACCTCGACTTGGGCAAGGAAATTGCCGGAATATACCAGAGAGAAACCTATCACCTCACCACTGTCCTCACTGGCACCAGGACGGCGGATCATGATGAATGGATTGTGGTTGTGGGACGAGTGACCGCGGGTGGATTCCACAGATTGGATACCCTGTTCCAAATGGCGCACTTTCATCCAGCATTCCCGCCCCCAAGCACCAGAAAAATGGATGAATTCATAATCTTTATCCGGCAAATCTAAAGAGAGACTCATAGCAGCGGTAAGATGCAGGGGTTGCCTGCCATGATTCTCCAAACGGGCTGAACGGGTCAGGACGGGTCGTCCGGCAAACAACGTATAAGCCAAGTCCAGCCTCACGCCCAGCAGCTCATCCTTCAGATGGACGATCAGCGTCTCCGCCTCGGAATCCGCTTCACAATAAGTAGCGGGCAAACCATCCAGCTTGGGCTTACCGGGCATGACGGTGTAAGATTGATAGACAAAATCCGTAATACGGCTGCCATTGGACTGGCACAGCTCCACTGCCGGATGACGGTAGTCACCAGTACCATAGACAGGATACTCCTGGCGACAATGCTCCAGGGAGAAACAGCGGTCCCCCTCAAAAGTGCAAGTGGCCATGGAGCGGCTGCACGATTCCAACAGGTGGTCGAAAGATTCGCGGTCGCGAACCGCCTGGCCGAAGTAAAGCTGCCCCAACGCACCGTTGGGAAGCACCTTCATCACATAGCTGATCAATCCGTTGGTCAGATGGAATGTTTTTGTGTTTTCATGGTAGAAAATGCTCATAACATATCCTCCTCGAAAGTATGGTTATCCGTTCTTAATCATAGGGTCAGCGACATAGGTTCTGAAAAATTGGATTAGCGGGCCATTGAACAACGCATTGCAGACAGTACCAATCCCAATAATCTGCCAGAGACTTCCGCCGCTTAAAAGGCAAAACGCAACGCCGACGATCACAACGGTGACATCGCTTAAAATCCGCGCCTGCTGGAAGGGAATTTTCTTTCTGGTTACCTGCTCAATAATAACCGCAACACTGTCATATGGTGCAATTCCCAACTCGGCCGCCATGTAAAACGCAACCCCCAGTCCAGCAAATAAACCGCCCAGTATCAATGCTCCAATCCGCAGCGGCAGGGTCATCGGCATCTGTAAAGCATCCTGCACAAGCCAGCAAATCAAGTCGGCCAAATAACCTACACATGTCATGTTCACAAGCGTCCCCAGGCCAATCAACTGCCGGGCTTGAAAGAACATCACAACCAGAATTGCGGCGTTCATAATCAGCTGCCAGTTTCCGAAAGACATATGCAGGAAACCGCTGATGCCAAGATTCATGCATGTGAAGGCATCGGTTCCAAATGCGCTGAGGCGGTATGCGCCAACACAGATGCCAATAAACAGAATCCCTGTTACCATCATTACACAGCGTTTCAAAGAGGGCAGACTTTTCCCAAACATAGACCCCATCCCTTTCCTGACAAAATGGAACATCCCAGGGGAAATGTGCCTCTATTGTAATGGCACTGCGGGAAAGAGGTAAGAGAAAAATGTTGCAAAAAACAGTGAAAATGTTATTCAGAGAAGAGGCAGCTTCGTTCGGCCAAAGCTGCTTTTACATTTCCGGAAGAATGCCTTCCGCAAATTTCAGCAATGCTTCACGCTCATTGGGAAGCTCGCCATCTACCACGTGATCCAGCAGACAGTTCAGCATTCGCCCTATGGCAGGGCCGGACAGTCCCATCGCCACCAGGTCGCCACCGCGCACAGCCAGTTGCTTGAGGGAAAAACAGGCCTCCTGTTCCAGCACCTCCTCCAAAATCCGTTCCGCTTGGTCAAGCTCCTGCTGTCGGCTCCAAAACTCTGGTGCCTGGGCCAGATTATCGGCCCGTTTTACGGCCAACAACCGCCGTAGGTTCTCTTCCCCTAAGCCCCGCAGTGTACGCCGTAACCCTTTATGTGTCCGGGTGATCAGGCGGTCATGCCAGTCTACCAACAGCACAACCGTTTCCCGGAAAGCAGTTTCACACTTCAGCCGCCGGAGCATCTCGTCCGCCAGCTCCCGGCTGACAGCAGGATGACCGTAAAAATGGCCGTTTCCATAGCCGTCTATGCTAAAACATTTGGGCTTCCCAATATCATGCAGCAAAAGAGTACACCGCAAAATCAAATCTCCCGGCACTTCCGCAAGCGCATGGAGAGTATGTTCCCATACATCGTAACAATGATGGCGGTTCTGCTGGTTAAATCCTACCATCGGCAAAATTTCCGGCCAGAAAACACCCAAAACATCCGGATATTCCCGCAGGACTTCCGCTGCCCGCTTCCCTTTCAGCAGTTTAAAAAATTCTGCCTGAATACGCTCAACCGCAATCGCTGATAGAAGCTCCCGGTTTCGGTGGATCGCGGCGGAAGTCTCCTCCTCAATGGCAAAACCCAGAGCCGCCGAAAAACGCATCCCGCGCAGAATCCGCAGGGCGTCCTCTTGAAAACGCCGGTCCGGTTCGCCAACACAGCGTAAAATCCCTTTTGTCAAATCCGCCCGTCCGCCAAAAGGGTCCTGCAACCCGCCCCGCAGGTCCGCCGCCATAGCGTTGACTGTAAAATCCCGCCGCGCAAGATCTTCCTCAATGGAGCGGGTAAAGGTGACCGTTTCCGGCCTCCGATGGTCAAGGTACACGCCATCCATACGGTAGGTCGTAACCTCCACTGGTCCGCCTGCGGTTTTCACCGTCACTGTGCCATGCTTCAGCCCAGTTGGAAACGCGCATGTCCCAAAAACTTCCAGAACCTCCTCTGGAAGAGCATCGGTGGTAACATCCCAATCTTCAGGGACGCAGCCTAGAAAGCTGTCCCGTACACAGCCTCCTACACACCAAGCCTCATGGCCCGCCGCCTCCAAAGTTTTCAGCACGGTTTGAACCGTTTTCGGTATATCCATCTTGATTTTGCCCCCTTTCGCCGTTGCATTTTCGCTTTTCTTGTATTATAATAAAATATCTGTGATGTTACAATGCTTTTATTATCCTTTTTTGGAAAGGAAGTTTTTCTGTGATGAATAACGCCGTTTCGATCAGTGAATATCTCCTCCCTGGCAAACGCGTCCATCTGGTTGGCATCGGAGGCGTCTCAATGTGCCCGCTGGCAGAGGTCCTGCGGACGATGGGCCTTACCGTACAAGGTTCTGACGCTACAGAAGGTGATGCAGTCAAGCACCTCCGCTCCTTGGGGATTTCCGTAGCCATTGGACACAACGCTGAAAACCTGGGCGACTGCGACCTGGTTATCCGCACCGCCGCTGTTCATGACAATAACCCGGAGATTGCCGGAGCAATCGCCCGGGGCATCCCCGTTTATGAACGAGCCCAAGCGTGGGGTGCGCTGATGCGGCAGTATCCAAATGCGCTCTGCGTCGCGGGTACCCATGGAAAAACTACCACTACCTCCATGTGTACGCACATTTTTATGGCTGCGGAGGCTGATCCCACGGTCATGATTGGCGGTACCCTTCCCCTGCTCCGCTCCGGATACCGGGTGGGAAAAGGCGATATCATTATTATGGAATCCTGTGAATACTGCAATAGCTTTCTTAGTTTCTTCCCCACGGTGGCTGTTATCTTGAACGTCGAAGCGGACCATCTGGACTTCTTTAAAGATCTGAACGACATCAAATGCTCCTTCCGCCGCTTTGCAGAGCTGGTCCCTTCCAACGGCAGCGTCATCGTTAATGCAGACAATGCCGGTGCCCGAGATGTAGCCTGCGGTCTGGACGCTTTCACTTTCGGCTTGGAAGCCGAGGCGGAATGCACCGCCATAAACATCCATGAGGAGAACGGACGCACGGTTTTCGACATCCTGGTCCACGATGAACCTTATGCTCACGTAACCCTCCAGGTTTACGGCAAACACAACATTCTAAATGCCTTAGCCGCCGCCTCTGCGGCCTATGTGCTGGGCTTGCCGGGGGAAGCCGTGGAAAAAGGTCTTGCTTCCTTCTCCGGCGCAGGACGGCGCTTTGAACACAAGGGAACATTCAACGGCGCAGAAGTCTATGACGACTATGCCCATCATCCTGATGAACTCCACGCCCTTCTGACAACTGCAAAAACCCTTCCTTACAAACGCTTGATCGTTGCTTTCCAGCCCCACACATACTCCCGTACTGCAAAGCTGTTTGACCGTTTTGTAGAAGAATTGAAGCTGGCCGACGTGGCCGTCCTGGCGGAAATATACGCCGCACGGGAGCAGAACACAGAGGGGATCTCTTCGGCCAACTTGTGTGCCAAGCTGCCTGGCTCCATCTATTGCTCCACACTGGAAAAAGTAACGAACCATCTGCGGGAGCTGGCCCAGCCTGGTGATTTGATTTTAACCGTCGGTGCGGGCGATATCTACCGCGCCGGGGAAAAATTGCTGCAAAAGGATTGATTCCCCCATGGAGATTTCCACATTATATCACAATTCCCGTCCGGAAGGCGAGCTGCCGCCCCAGGAAGCAGCAGCCTTCGACCTGCTGGAAAGCCTTGGCATTGCTTATGACCGTGTATCCAGCGACCCTGCTGACAATATGGAAAAATGCGCCGCTGTCAGCGCGGTACTGGGCGTACCAATCTGCAAAAACCTGTTCCTCTGCAACCGGCAAAAGACCCAGTTTTACCTGCTGGCTATGGGAGCGGATAAACCCTTCCACACAAAGGATTTATCCCATCAGATCGCTTCTGCCCGCCTGTCGTTCGCGCCGGAGGATGACCTATGGGAGCTCCTGCACTGTGCTCCCGGCTCCGCAACCATCCTGGGGCTTATGAACGATACAGGACATCGTGTCCGTCTCCTGATGGAACGGGAAGTTTATGAGGCGGAATATCTGAGCTGCCATCCATGCGACTGTACCAGCAGCTTGAAGCTGAAAACAGCAGATGTTCTGCAAAAACTCCTGCCCCACACGGGTCACGGGGTAACAGTGGTCGATCTGTAACCCCTCTTTGTAACACCTATTTATAAAAAGAAATACCGCCGAATATTGGGAAGCAGCAGGCCGCCCCTAATGGGACGGCCTGCCGTCTTTTTCTGTGGATAAATACTGTTCCAGGTTCCGCTTGGCGGTTTCCCGATCCTGGCTGCGGTATTTCGCTGGTGTCAAACCAAATAACTGCTTGAACGCCTTGGAAAACACCTGCGAATCTTGATAGCCGCAGCTCGCTGCAATACTGGCGATTGATGCATCTGTCAGCGTCAGCTGCTCCCGTGCGCGGGTTAGACGGAAGCGCGTCAGGTATTCCCGTGGAGAGATGTCCAGCACACGCTGAAAGAGCGTAAACAAATAGCTCCGATTCAAGGCTACATAGTTCGCAACATCACTAACGGTAATGCCATCTGCATAATTATTGCGTATGTATTCCAACGCTTGGTGTACATATAAATTTTCCCGCTCGGTCTTCGATAGAAAGGTTTCGCTGCTTGGGGAAATTTCCCGAGTCAGGCAAGCGAAAAACTGACACAGCAGAGATTGCAGTACAAAATCCCGCTCACTGGTGGGTTTGTTCTGGCTCAGCATCGCCTCTACCAATTGCCATAGCTCCTCCCCTCCCCCGCACCGGAATGTCAACCGCCCATTTCCCAGCCCCGCCGCCCGCAGGCAGCTTTCACAGCTGCTTCCGTCAAAGCCAATCCAAAGGTATGTCCAAGGATGCTCTCTGTCCGCTTGGTAAAACGTCTGCTTGTTGGGCGTAATGAGAAACCCCTCCCCCTTACCTAAATGGTACTCCTGACCCTCCGCCTGAAATCTGCCGCAGCCATCTAATATATAATGCAGCAGGTAATTCGGCCGCACCGCCGGGCCGTAGCTGTGCAAAGGTTCACAGCGAGCCTCACCGCAGCAGCAGAGGTAAAAATCGCTGAATTTCTGGTACTGCTGCTGCATATGCAGGACATAACTTTCTTCCACTGCGTCCTCCTCCCGCCCCTTCCCCCAGGCAATGCCGCCAGGAGGATTTTTGCCTATCGACAGGATATCATATCAAATTGAAATTTCAAGATGTTTTTTAGGCAATCCTCCAATTCTATTCCAGGCAGCCAAAAGACCTTCTGCCAGAATAGTTGACAATTTCCCTCGAAATCGCTACAATAAAGGTTCATGTAAACCGCGCCGTTCGCGGGCGCGCAAACAATAATGAATTCGATGTAAAGGATGGAGACTTATGGCACAGGACAAGAGACAAGTGGACGCCATTACCCCACGGGACGCCGACTTTACCCAATGGTACACCGATGTGTGCAAGAAAGCGGAGCTGATCGACTATACCTCTGTAAAAGGTATGTTTATTTACCGCCCCTATGGCTACGCAATCTGGGAAAACATCCAAGCAGAAATGGACCGGCGTTTCAAAGAAACCGGCCATGAAAACGTATACCTGCCCGTTTTGATCCCTGAATCCCTCCTGCAAAAAGAGAAAGACCATGTGGAAGGTTTCGCTCCTGAGTGCGCCTGGATTACCATGGGCGGCAGCGAGAAGCTGGAAGACCGCCTCTGTGTGCGTCCCACCAGTGAGACGCTGTTCTGTGAACATTACGCCAACATCATCCACTCTTGGCGGGATCTGCCAAAGCTATATAACCAATGGTGCAGCGTGCTGCGGTGGGAAAAGACCTCCCGCCCCTTCCTCCGTCACCGGGAGTTTCTGTGGCAGGAGGGCCACACCATGCACGCGGATGAAGCTGAGGCCCGGGCGGAAACCATGCAGATGCTGAACATCTATGCGGACTTTATGGAGAATTTCCTGGCTATGCCGGTCATTCGCGGCCGCAAAACTGAGAAGGAAAAGTTCAAAGGCGCGGAAGAAACCTATACCGTGGAGTGTATGATGCACGATCATAAAGCCCTTCAGGCCGGCACCAGCCACTACTTCGGCGACGGATTTGCCAAGGCTTTCGATATCACTTATGCCGGTAAAGACAACCAGCCCCATTATCCTCACCAGACCAGCTGGGGCGTTTCTACCCGTATGATCGGCGGCATCATCATGACCCATGGAGATGACAACGGCCTCGTTCTGCCGCCCCGGGTGGCTCCCATCCAAGCAGTGGTTATCCCTATCGCCCAGCACAAGCCTGGCGTTTTGGACGCCGCCGCTGCCCTGCGGGACCGGCTGAAAAACGCAGGCGTACGCTCAAAAATGGACGATTCCGATAACAGCCCTGGTTGGAAGTTCGCTGAATATGAGATGAAGGGTGTGCCCCTGCGCGTAGAAATCGGCCCAAAGGATATGGAGAAGGGACAGTGTGTCATCGCCCGGCGAGATACCGGTGAAAAGGCCTTTGTGCCTTTGGCGGAACTGGAGGAGACGGTAAAGAAGCTGCTGGACGCTGTTCACGACAATATGTTCGCCATTGCCCTGAAGAACAGGGAGGATCACACCTTTGATATTAAAACCCCCGAGGAAGCCAAGGCAATCGCTGAAAGCAAGGGCGGGTTCCTGCGCTCTAAGTGGTGCGGCGAGCTGTCTTGCGAACTGGCGATGAAAGAACGGGCCGGGGTTACCTCCCGCTGCATGCCTCTGGCCCAGAGCGGCACAGAAGGGACTTGCCCAGTATGTGGTAAGGTTTGTAAGACCGATATTTACTGGGGTGTTGCTTATTAAGCGCCTCACACACTTGTAAACAGGGCCTACGATCAAACGTTTTGAATCTGTAACGCAAAAACTGGCAATTCGACCGGAATTGCCAGTTTTCATTTTACAATTCTGGTTGTAGATGGAAAAAAACTGTAGGATGATTCTTCACTTTTATTAGGAAAATGTGGTTCTTTTCCCCAGAATCCCCGAAAAAGAACACCCTCTTCCGAATGGGCCGACAAAATTCGGCAAACATCTGGAAAATTATGTTTGATTCAAAATTCTTAGAACACTTGTGTCCCAATGAATTCGTCGAAAAAGGCGATGAAAAATTTGTCGAATGATTTTTCCTATGATTTTACAAAGATGACTTGAAAATGCTGTAATTTTATGCTACTTTATAGAAAAGCAGACGGGATGTCTTGCAAATCCGTCGTAACTTCCAAATTTATGATAAAGGAATCTGAGTTTTATGATGAACAAAAAATCAGTATTTTTGGCAGATCCCAATGAAGAATTCCGCACAATGCTGCGACAGATGATAGAAAAAGCAGATGAGTTTGCCATGGCAGGCGAAGCCGGGAATGGTATCGAGGCTTTGGAACGCACCCGTCAGCTGCACCCTGACCTGCTGCTCATGGATGTGGCCCTCCCTGGGCTGGACGGCATCGGCCTGCTGCAGGCGCTCAAAGCAGAGGACAGCTTCTCGCCAAAGGTTATCATTGCCTCCGCCTTCTGCGGGAACCAAGTGCTGGCCGATGCGGAACGCTTGGGCGCAAGCTACTTCCTCCCTAAGCCCTGTACGCCGGATTCCATTATTGACCGTATGCACAGCCTCTTTACACAGCCTGCCCCAGAGCCCGAGGATTATTCTGCATCTTTGAAAAATATGGTCACCGCTGTGATCCATGAGATCGGCGTCCCTGCCCACATCAAAGGCTACCAGTACCTGCGGGAGGCCATTATGATCGCTGTAGAAGACATGGAAGTCATCAACGCTGTTACCAAGGTCCTCTACCCCGCCGTGGCAAAGCGCTTTAACACCACCCCCTCCCGCGTGGAACGGGCTATCCGGCACGCCATTGAAGTCGCCTGGGACCGGGGCGATTTGGAAACGCTGCAAAAGTATTTCGGCTACACGGTCTCCAACACCAAGGGCAAACCTACAAATTCCGAGTTCATTGCCATGATCGCTGACCGCCTCGTTTTGGAGGAGAAAAAGCATAAGCATAAGCAAGATCAAAACCGTTCCAGCCATTGAGCAATGCAAGGGAGAGGCTTTCGCCTCTCCCTCTCTTTTATATGCTTGGAGCCAACGCCCGCCCAATAACTGCCATCTGTACGGCGGTCAGCGGAATGTCGAATTTGGTGAAAGTCAGTTCTACCAAACGGCCCGGAAAACAGAGCAGATAAGAATCAACCGCCTCGCCGCTGAGATAACTGCGATAGACCCGTTCCGCCTCCCACGGGGCAGCATCCTGCATTTCCCATGCCTGATCCCGGTCCTCTTTCGGCTCCAAATACTGCGCTAACACTTTGCCGTACAGCCAATCTGTTTTTACATCCTTAATTGTATAATAAAAGGATTCTTCAATCTTTACACCTTCTGAAGTCATTCGGGTTCCCTGGTCGGCGTATAAATGCTGGGTCAGCATAAACGAACCGATACCAAGGGGAATCACGCTTCGATCGGAATCCTCATGGGATACACCGGTCAGCATTTCCAAGGTTAAAGGTAGGCCGTTGGTATCCTCCGCGTAGCGGACGGCTTGGTTGTCTCCTAAGATGCCGAATATCACTGTTGCTGCAACAATCATATAGATTATTGGCAGCACTACAAAGCAGACAACGATATTGGTCCCCCTTGAAACCCTCAGTTTTCGTAAAAGACGCGGTGCCTGATTGATTAGAATAAGGAATACAGTATACAACGTAATGTGAACCACCCAAACAACAGTCACACCAGTCCGCGTAAACTTCAGCATCCTCACCAAAAAGATGGCAAGTAAGGCATACGTCAACACAAAAAACACCCAATCCACAAGCTGGTATGGCTTAACCTCCGCACAAGGGCCGCCGTGAGCGGTCGACTGGAGGGATCTTCGGTACCAACGGTAATAATGACACATGTGAAAACCATGGTATACGATCATCAGCGTCCATAGAAGGATTGCCCATAAATAGCCTTCATTTTCAAAAAAGCGGACAGGATTCCAAATAAGCGACGTGATGGGTATGGAGAATTGGAACACTGCAATCACTCCAAGCAGGATCGCCGCAGGAATCAGGCGGCGCTCCATCACTTTGTGGATGACCTCCAGCCGCATAGCCTCATCGGTTTCCAGCGGAACGGGGGTTTCCTGTTCTGAGACAAAGATCTGCATTTTCATCCAATCACAGACCTTCTGCCAGCCAGCCTCAGCGCAGAGTTCTTCCAGCGATAACTGTCCTTCCGTAGGGCTGGGGTTGAACTCGGAGGCATCCAAACTGTAGGTCACAGCGTAGTGTACTCTTGCCGGTTCCGTCCGGCGATACTTCCAAAGGAAGCGCCCTGTCTCCTCCAGCCGCCAGCCATCAGCGGCCATGTCCTCAAGATGCTCCTCCATACCTTTGAAATCGAACAGCTGCAAGGTTTCCATGCGGTATTTTGTGTTCCTCATGTACCCTCCTCCTCTCTTATACAATCCTGGTAATCCTTCGTCAGGGTCAGCAGGCGGCGGTATTCTGCCTCCAGCATCTCCCGGCCCTTCCGTGTGATCAAATAACTGCGTCTCCGTCCCTCCACTTTGGTTTCCACGATCATTTCGGCTTGTACGAAACTGTCCAGCACATTGTACAGCGTCCCAGGGCCGACGATCACCCGGCTTTTCGTCATGGTCTGGATTTGTGCAGCGATATCTGCACCGCAGAACTCCTGCCGCAGGCAAAGGAGAATATAAAACATCTGCTCTGTCAAGGACTGGAATTTTTCTCTCGCCATACGTTCTTCTCTCCCCGATCAAATATCGATTATCAATATCGAATATCGATGTTCTGTTTTTAGTGTAACATCGATATTCGATATTGTCAAGCACATTTTTCCATACGGATGTGGACAACCTTGCTGGGATATGGTATAATGGTCGAAAAAAGGAGGGTTTCTGTATGAAAATTCAGTATAATCTGCTTCCCGGAGAACTATTGGAGCATTTTGAGCCGGTGTATGGAAAAATGGTTGAGGGCTTCTCTGAAACCGAACTTGCTGACGCTGAGGAACGTCTCGGCATCCGGATTCCGGCCTCCTATCGCAGCTTCCTCCTCCAGTACGGTAAATGCTCCTTAAACTCTATACAAAACTATTTGATTGCTCCGGACAGCCTGCAACTGGCCTATGATTGCTATCGCGAGACACGGGATGAGGATTATGACCCCGACGACCCGGAGTGGGCGGTTGACAAATGGTGGTCTGAAGGCCAGGGTTGGGTGGAAACTGTCAATCCGCTGGCAGAATTGTTCCAGCATCCTGAGGATGAATGGAACCGCTTTGTAAAAGACCATTTGATCATTTGGCATGAAAATCAGGGCTGTTGGATCGCAGGGATCCGGACGGAGGATTTTGAAAAGGAAACCATCCCTGTTTACATTCCAGATGAGCTCTACTCCTACACCTGGGAGATGGAATTCCCCAGCCTGGAAGAATTTTTAACACGCATGATTTTTGCCGCTATTGAATACAAAAACCCACAAATTATTACCGGAAATACAGATATCCAGGACTTCTTTGACACAAATCAAATAGATCGCGAACTTCTCTGTCCGCCGGAAAAATCGAGTCCTTCCGGTCACTGCCGGAGTTTCTACCTGCCAGAGAAACACCTCGCTGGCTTCTTCCTCTACGATGTACGCGGCGAAAACGACACCCTGTCCATTTACCAGCTCCCCTGATTTATCAAGAAGCAAAGAACGGTTTTTGAAATCTCTGTAAAAAACCTGTAAATATCGTGTTTATCTGTCTGGACAAAAGCACGGAACTTTGATAGGATATGGGGTGGATTATTCTGGTTCCCGGAGTTTACTACTGCCGAGCTTCAACTGGTAAAAATTTTTGTGTAGGAGGCTACCATGACAGATATCACAGCCATCGGCGAGATTTTGATTGATTTGACCCAGATGGGATATAATGAGGCAGGAGTGCCTCTTTTCGCGGCAAATCCCGGCGGCGCACCGGCAAACGTGGCTGTAGCGGCCTCCCGTCTTGGCGCTAAGACCGCTTTCATCGGCAAAGTCGGCAGCGACGGTTTTGGTACATACCTTCGCACGGTATTGGAAAAGGACCGGGTGGATTGCTCTTGTCTGCTTACCGACAGCCGTCCTACTACCATGGCCATCGTCTCTGTGGATGCCTTGGGCGAACGGGACTTTCGATTTGTCCGCGGCGCGGACAGCGAATTGACCCCAAAAGAGATCGACGAGGGGTTTATCCAACAGAGTAAAATTCTGCACTTCGGTTCCGTGAGCCTTACGCCGGGACTGGCCCGTAACGCTACCATCTTCGCTGCCCGTGCCGCCCATGAGGCTGGAGTGCTCGTGAGCTATGACCCCAACTACCGTCCTGCCCTTTGGAACACGGAAGCAGACGCTGTGGAATGGATGCGAATCCCCCTCCCCCTAGTGGATGTCATCAAGCTGGCGGAAGAAGAGCTTGCCCTTGTAACCGGCACTTCCGATTTGGAGGAAGGAAGCCGGATTTTGGAGGAGCAAGGGGTAAAACTGGTCCTGGTGACGTTGGGCGGTGACGGCGTGTTCTGCCGCTGGCAGGGCCAAACCTGGCGTCAGCCTGGCATTCCGGCCAAGGTCGCCGATACCAACGGCGCGGGCGATACCTTCTTGGGCGCCGTCCTCAGCCGCCTCTGTAAGCGGGAGGGAAAACCGCTGTTGGACTTGGAGAGGGCCGAATTGAAGGATATCCTGGCTTTTGCAAATCGGGCGGCGGCATTCACCTGCTCCCGCAGCGGAGCCATCCCTGCTATGCCCACACTGGCGGAACTCTTTGACGAACAAGGAGGCGCAAAGCTGCCATGAAACTCCCAGTTACAGAATTTACCCATCGGCTCGCAAAACACCACGACGAGCTGAAATGGCTTTATATGGAACTGTACCACAACGATGAGGAAGCGTTTGACTATTTTGTACAAATGCTAAAGAACGGTTGGGATGAGCGGAAAATCTCCCTCCGGAACCAGGACAAGAAACGCGAGTCTGACCCAGACTGGTACCGCCGCCGGGATCTGCTGGGCATGATGTTGTACGTCAATGCTTTTGCGGGCGACCTCAACGGCGTGAAAAAGAAACTGAAATACATCAAAGAGTGCGGTGTGAATTACTTGCACCTCATGCCTCTGCTGGAAACCCCAAAGGGCCGCAGCGACGGCGGTTATGCCGTCTCCAACTTCCGCACCGTCCAGCCGGAGCTGGGGACTATGGAGGACCTGGAATCCCTGGCAGACGCTTGCCGGCAGGCAAGGATCTGTTTGTGCTTGGATTTCGTTATGAACCACACCAGCGAAGAACACGAATGGGCCAAATGCGCCTGCGCCGGAGAACCGGGCTATCGGGAGCGCTATTTCTTTTACGACAACTGGGACATTCCCCGGGAATTTGAAAAAACCGTTCCCCAGGTGTTTCCTACCACTGCGCCGGGAAGCTTTACCCAACTGGATAACGGCCAGATTGTAATGACAAATTTCTATCCCTACCAGTGGGATTTGAATTACGCCAATCCTGTCGTATTCAATGATATGACCGAAAATCTCCTCTACCTCGCAAACCGCGGCATTGACGTCATCCGCCTGGACGCTATTCCCTACATCTGGAAGGAGCTAGGCACCAACTGCCGCAACCTCCCCCAGGTCCATACCCTGGCCCGGATGCTCCGTATTGTCTGCGAGATTGTCTGCCCAAGCGTGCTGCTGCTGGGCGAGGTCGTTATGGAGCCGTCTAAGGTCGCGCCTTACTTCGGCACGCCCGAAAAGCCTGAGTGCCACATGCTCTATAACGTCACCACCATGGCCTCCACTTGGCATACCGTCGCCACTGGGGACGTCTCTCTCTTGAAACGCCAAATGGAGATTATCAGCAGTCTGCCGAAGGATTTCCTGTTCCTGAACTATCTCCGCTGCCATGACGACATTGGCTGGGGCTTGGACTATCCCTGGCTGGCACAACACTTCGGTTCCAACGAGGTAGCCCACAAAAAATACCTCAACGACTGGTTTACCGGCAAATTCCCTGGCAGCGACAGCCGGGGCGAGCTCTACAACGACGATCCCCGGCTCGGTGACGCTCGTCTCTGTGGTACGACGGCATCCCTCTGCGGTGTGGAAGCGGCGGAGTATGAGAATGATGCCGCCAAGCTGGAACGAGCCATTGCCAGAGATTTGATGCTCCACGCCTGGATGTTGTCCCAGAGCGGAATCCCGGTGATTTACAGCGGCGACGAAATCGGCCAACTTAACGATTACACCTATCACAACGACTCGGAGAAGCAAGATGATAGCCGGTATATCCATCGCGGAGACCTGCCTTGGGATCTTGCCAGGTTGCGGAGTGACCCGAAAACCCGTCAGGGTAAGCAGTTTTACGGCCTGCGCCGGATGGAGGCTATTCGGGCAGAGGAACCCTGTTTCGATGCCTCTGCCGATCTATGGGTTGAGGACAGCGGCAGTCCCCATGTCCTGGCCCTCTGCCGCCGAAAGGACGGGCGGGAACTGATTTGCTTGTTCAACTTCAGCCGTGAATTTGTCCACGCTGGTGTAAACCGGGATGGCGGCTACACAGAGTTAATGTACGGCCTGCATTATGACGACATTCACAGTATCGAGATGTACCCAGACAGCTTCGCTTGGCTGCTGCGGGATTCCGCCGCTCATGTCTGTACATAAATGAAAACAGCCTGCCTTATGTAAGGCAGGCTGTTTCTTTTTCACTTGCCGCGCTCAGCTTCCTTAACCAACGGCGGAATCTGGGAAATCATATTGTCCATGTCCTCAAACATGGCGCTCTTTGTGGTACCCAAGCAGCTGGCGCTGTTGATATGCTTCATAACCTCCTGATATTGGCCCTTGATCTTGTCAAAAAACTGCCGAATGGACTCCAGCTCCGTCTCAGACACTTGGATAACATCGGAAATCTCCGCCTGTACAGAGGATGCGCCTTCTGCCGCGGATGTGATCTTCCGAAAACTTTCGTCTGTCTGAACTACGATGTTCACACCCTGCCCCAAGGTTTGCTGGGAAGTCTGGATGCTGTTGCTGAGATGCCCAGCCCGCTCTTCCACCTCGCACACACCGGTATCAACTTCACCTGCCAGCACCTTGATCTCCTCCGCCAACTTCTTCACCTGCTGAGCAACCACCGCAAATCCACGGCCCTCATCTCCGGCACGGGCAGCTTCAATGGAAGCATTGATCGCAAGGATGTTGGTCTGGTCCGCAATGGAAACGATCTTGCCCATACACTGCTGGATGTTCCGGATTGCAGCTTCCAACTGCGTAAACGTATCCTCCATCTCCTCGTAAGACTTCTGCACGTTTGCCGAAGTGTTCTCCAGCTCCACTATCTGGTCTTGGGCCTCTGTCACTGTCTGTGCAATGTCGCTGCGCACCTGGTCAAACTGTTCTGCTGCCTTGTCGATGTTAGAAAAGGACTGTCCCAACTCTTGGAGCTTTACCTGGAAACTATCCGCTTCCTTCATCACGCCAGAAAATGACGCTCCAATCATGCTTATCTCCCAAAGGGACGCGACTTCTTTATGTACCACATCTTTTTGATAAGCCTTCAAACTCTCCGCCACATGCATCACCGGATAAAGACCCTGGCTTTCCTGCGGCTGGGCCGACTTTTCTCGCTTTTTTCCATCAAACAACACGCCGTATCCCTCCCTTACTCAAATACCACACAGGTCATGGATTGGTTGACAAACCGATTGTTATAATGCTCACCATAACCCACAAATCCAGCATGGGAACCAAGCGCCGCCATCTCCTGCAAGTAACGCTGCATGTAGTTTCGTTCGGAAAACAGCTTGTACCGAAACAGGCAATTCACAGAGAAGATCGCTGAACGGTGGGGAAACTCCTGACAAATTTTCTGGATAGTATTCCGGGTAATGGCCTCATAATCTCCCAGCTCCAGGAGGATCAAAACATCAGAATCGTTCACCTGTCGGAAGCAGGCCAAGGCGTTGCCGTTGACCTCTTTGATGGAAATAATGCAGATATCGTCACCATTGATTTTGCCAAACGGGTTCTGGAATGTCCGAGTCAAGATTTGCTGGTCCGTCACATGCAGAATGCTTTGATAAACCTGCTTGGCTGGTTTCCCGTTCAGCGAACCTAAAATATAATTGGAACGGTCCGTATTTGAGGCAATAAAACGGTAATTCCCCAATTGATGGTAAATATTTTCCTTATAAGTCTTAACACGCCCGTTCCGATTTTTAATCAATGCATAGGCAACCGCGTCAGGATACACCCGCCCATTGGCAGAAACCCGTCCTGCGTCGCCAGTACCGCCCACCAGGGAGATTTTTCTGCTTTTTAGAACAGTATTGATTGTCGTCAGAACGCAAGCATCGTTTCCAGAGCAAAAATCGATGCACACAGTATCTTGGCTAGAGGCGCTGAGCATCTGCAAATCCTTCTCCAAGCGCTGGATGTACTTTACCGGCATGGTGGACACTTCTTCCAAGACGTTAGCAACGGCACTCACGCCGTCCAAGAACGCAATCACGCCAACTCCCTGCTCCACAATCTTCGTCTGATAGCTCATCCCGATGCAGCCGATGCTGGGGACACCGGGGAAACACTTTTCCAGTGCTTTTACATGCGCTTCAAACTGAGCATCGTTGGACATCAGCATCAAAAACTGTGGCCCTTGCAGTCCACGCAATGCCTCATCCAGATTTCCGCTTTGGCTCATTCCAAAAAACTGCCTCACGTTGTCTTCCTCCCGTGATCATAACATTACAAGCGGCTTCATTATACTGGAAACTTTTGAGTGTGTCAACACACACTTTTTTCAAAATGTTCATCATTGGAAACAATATCCAAAAATTGAGGCTGTGCGATGCCGCAGCACTGCACAGCCTCCTATGAACTCTTTCTAAATTTTCAATCAATCCAGCGGCTTCATCGTGGGGAACAAAATTACGTCGCGGATAGAATCGGAATTTGTCAGCAGCATCACGCAGCGATCAATGCCAATGCCCATACCGCCTGTGGGAGGCAAACCATATTCCAGCGCCGTGATGAAGTCCTCATCCATCATACCAGCTTCATCGTTGCCCATATCCCGCAAGGCCAATTCATGCTCGAAGCGGCCTCTTTGGTCGATTGGGTCATTCAGCTCCGAGAATGCGTTGGCAAACTCCGCATGGTTAATAAACAACTCAAAGCGCTCCGTCAAACGTGGGTCTGCCGGGGACCGCTTTGTAAGCGGCGAAACCTCCACCGGATACATCGTGATAAACGTAGGCTGGATCAGTTTTTCCTCCACACGCTGGTCGAACGCCTCATAGAGTGCGGTGCCCCAGGTACGCTCGCAGCCTTCCATATCAATACCTTTGGCTTTTGCGGCCTTGCAGGCTTCCTCATCATCAGAAATTGCATGAAAGTCGATGCCTACATACTCTTTTACCGCGTCAATCATTGTCAAACGCTTCCAGCCAGGGGTCAGGTCGATGGTTTCGCCCAACCATTCGATCTGGTAAGAACCCAGCAGGTCCTTCGCGGCGGTGGACAAGATCCCCTCTGCAATGTCCATCATATCACGGAAATCCGCATAGGCCTCATACAGCTCAATGGTCGTAAACTCTGGATTATGCTTGGGGTCCATACCTTCGTTGCGGAAGATGCGGCCGATCTCATATACCCGCTCAAAACCGCCAACGGTCAGGCGCTTCAAGGGCAGCTCTGTAGCAATACGCATATACATATCAATGCCCAAAGTGTTATGATGGGTGATGAAGGGCCGAGCCGTCGCGCCGCCGGAAATCGTATTCAGGACCGGCGTCTCCACTTCCAGGTAATCCCGCTGGTCCAGGTACGCCCGCACATGCTTGATGAATGCTGTACGCAGCTGGAAAGTTCGGCGGACATCTTCATTCATAATCAAGTCAACGTAGCGTTGACGATAGCGCAGCTCCTTATCTTGGAGACCATGAAATTTTTCCGGCAGCGGCAGGAGGGACTTGCTCAGGAGTGTAATGTTCTTCGCCCGCACACTCATCTCTCCACGCTGAGTGCGGAACACTTCTCCCTCCACTCCAACGATGTCGCCAATATCAAACTTTTTGAACTTCTTATATACAGTCTCGTCCATCTCGTCCTGACGAGCATACAACTGGATTCGGCCATCTTTATCCTGCAAATCGCAAAAGCTCACCTTCCCCATGCCGCGCTTGCTCATCAAACGGCCAGCTACCTTCACAGGTTTGCCTTCCATCTCATCGAAATGCTCCTTAATCTCCTGGGAAGTGGCCGTACGCTGGAAACGGGTAATCTGGAATGGGTCCTGCCCCGCCTTTTGCAGCTCCGCCAGCTTCTCCCGGCGGACTCTCCTCTGTTCAGACAGCTCCTGCTCTTGGTTCCTCATTTGTTCAGCCATGTTTTCTAACTCCTCACTATCGATTCTCTCGTTACCGTTCGATTTTCAAGACTGTGTATTTAATTGCGCCGCGGGGAGCTTCTACCGTAACAACATCTCCCTCTTTCGCACCCAGAAGCGCTTTGCCGAAGGGGGATTCTTCCGAAATAATACCGTTCATTGGATCGGACTCCTGAGAGCCAACGATGGAATACTCTGACTCTGCCTTGCTGTCCGTCTTGGCTACCGTTACACGGCAACCAATCGCCACCACGTCTGTTGCCAAGTTGCTCTCGTCCACAATCACGCGATGCTGCAAAACCTCTTCCAGCTCCGCAATGCGGGAATACAGTTTTCCTTGTTCATTTTTCGCTTCGTCATACTCACTGTTTTCGCTCAAGTCGCCAAAACCGCGGGCAACCTTGATCTGCTCTGCCACCTCATCGGAACGGGTGGTTTTCAAATAATTTAGTTCCTCCTCCAGTTCTTTAGCACGGGCCGCACTCATTTTATATTCTTTTTCCATGTCGCTCAAGTCCCTTCCTTTCATTTATCTTCGTCGGAAAAGGGAAAAACCCCCTACCGGCTTGTTTTTAAATACCATTTATTTATGAATTCTCATTATATAAGGACGTCTTCAGAATGTCAAGTGTCAGATATTCGCCCAGCACTAATTGAAATCTGTCCCGCCTGAAGGGCGCCCGCCTCTCGTAATGCCGCCAGCATCTGACCGCGATGCACACCCTCTGGCAGACGTTCCTCCAAAACCGGCGGCAGCGTCAGCAGCGGCAGAGGAAATTTTTCATCATACAGCCGCAGGGCCACTGGATTTCGGCAAGATAGATCCTGCCGGGCATCGAACAAAATCAGTGCCTCCGCCTCCTCCAACTGCTCCCGGGACGGCCCCAGGACCAACGATACACCGTATTCACGCCGCAACTGGCGGCACAGCTCCTCCCCGCCGTATGTAAGATCCAGCAACACGTACCGATGCCGGAGAGCTAATTCCGTCACTGTCCGAACAACTTCTCCTGTAAGGCCTGCCGCCGCTATAGCGACCCGTGATCCGGCCACCGGCAGCCCCTGCTCCGCAAGGCCTGTCTGCACCCAATCCGCTGCCAGAGCCCGTCGCAGGGCCAAGGTAGAAACCGGCCGCAGACCACATTTTTCAAGTTGTTCACCATAAGCGAAATCCTCCGGCAGGACTACCTGCACCACGCCGCGTTTCCGCAGTTTCTTTCCAGCCGCCAGCACACGGCGGCGCATAACCGCTGTATGGGGACTGCGGCTGATTTCCGCACCTAGAAACCGCATATGCAAAAATGCCTGCTCCCGCACATCCACCCGTTTCCGCCCCTTCTGCGGGGCCGTCCATAAAATTAAGCCAACCATGCAAACTACCTCCCGCTCCATGGTATGGAGCGGGAGGCCGGAATATGTGTGCGTTTAGAGTTTATTTGGAAAGCGTGTAACCGGTGAGATATCCTTTCTTTGGCTCTGCGCCATCGTTCAGCGGGTTGACACGTACGCCGTTCTCCGTAACTTCAAAGTGGAGGTGGGGCCCAGTGGAATTGCCGGTGGAGCCGGTGATTCCGAGCACATCGCCCTGCTTCACGGTCTGCCCCACGTTGACCTTGCGGCTGCTCATATGGGCATACAGGGTCGTATTGCCGCTGCCATGGCTGACGACGACATAATTGCCATAGGATTTGCTATAGGTCGATACGATCACTGTACCCGCCTTAGCGGCGTAGATGGAACTGGTATAACCCACCCGGCCGATGTCGGTACCCTGGTGGTTTGTTGAGCCAATGCCGCCGGGGGAGGCCCGTCCGCCCATGGTGGAAGTAATATAGCGGCTGCTCACCGGCCAAATGTATCCACCTGGGTTGGATTGTACGGAGGGTGATGGTGTGACGGTAGAACTACCGCCGTTTGCAGCAGCTGCAGCCGCCGCAGCTGCCCGTGCCGCTGCTTCTTCTGCGGCCAGCTGCTTACTCAGCTGCATAATCTTTGCTTGGATAGCATCCGCCTCGTCGGAGAGATCGTCCATCGCGTCCTCTTGATCTGCCTGTTGGGCACGCAGCTGAACAATGAGCTTATTGGCATCTTCCCTCTGCTTATCCAGTTCGGACTTCTTGACTTCCAACTCCGCTTTTGCCGCTTCAGACTCGGATTTTTGAGTTTCCAGCTCATTTTTCTTCTCAAGCACTTCTGCTTGGATCTTTTGCAGATCATCAATCACCCTCTGGTCATACTCCATAATCTCATTGACCGCATCCAGCCGTCCCAGCAGGTCAGAAAAGTTGGTTGCCCGGAACAGTACCGACCAATAGTCTACCTTACCTTGTTCCTCCATCGCCCGAACACGTTTACAGAACAGTTCATACTGTGCCTCCTCCCGCGCTTGTGCGACCTCCAGTTCTCCTTGGGTCTGGACAATCAGATCCGCATAGGTGTTGATCTCATCTTCTTTGTTGGAAATTTCGTTTTCTGTCAGGCTAATCTGCTGGTCAAGCAGTTCCTTGCGTGCCAGATTGTCAGAAATCTCCGTTGAAAGCGCGTCCAGTTTCGCCTGAAGCTCTTTTTTCTCCTGGGCAATGGTCTGGGCATCGCCCTTGAGTGCGTCGATGTCCGCCTTTGTTACCGCTGCCGCTGGAAGAAGGTTCACCGCCAGAAGCGTTGCAGCCAGAAATGCCGCACATACACAGCGTATCCAATTCTTCTTTTGTTTCATGGCTGCCTCCCTATACCTGCAAAAACCTCCGGATGGCAGACAGGCTGCCGCCCACACCAATCAGAATGCCTGCGACAGTAAATGTTGCCGCCACTGGAATCCTCAGTTCCTGGAAAGAAATGATATCAATGAGCTGCAAAGCGTCATTGGTATTCACGCCCTGGGCCACTGCTTCGTAAAGTCCCCATTGAAGCAGGAAAGCAATCGCCGCGCCCAACAGGCCCAGCATGAATCCCTCATACACAAACGGCCAGCGAATAAACCCGTTTGTTGCACCCACCATACGCATAATGGCGATTTCCTCCCTCCGGTCGAAGGTGGTCAAGCGGATCGTGTTAGAGATGATGAATACCGACACTACAAACAAAACTGCAATCAAGGCAATACAGACCACAGAGGCCACGTTTCGGACGGTAATGAAGCCGCCGGCTACCGCCTCATAAGCGTTCACCTTAGCGATTCCCTCTACATTATCTACGGCCTCTTTGGTTTGGGAAATCTGGTTCAAATCCTGGATTTTCAAGGAATATCGGTCACGCAGAATCTCCGGATCCAAATCCTTGAACATATCCTCGTCCGGATAATCCTCAAGAAAGTTCTCCATTGCCTCCTGACGGCTGATATACGTGACGGAAACCACATTCGGGATGGCCTCCAGCTCCGTCTGCAAGGCCCTGGCCTGGTTTTCGCTGTAACTCTCTTCCACATAGGCCAAAATCTCGTTTTCCTGTTCCAAATCTTTTAAAAGGCTGTTGGCGTTCACCGCCACTAAGCTGAACGTACCCATAATCAGCAGACAGGCCACCGTAATGCCGATGGCTGCGAAGGTCATGAAGCCATGGCTGAACATGTTCGAGAGGCCCTCATGGAAAAAATATCCGAAATTGTGTCTACCCATGAATATGTCCTCCCACATAACCGCCCACGCTGTCGTTGATCACATGGCCGGAATCGATGGTAACAACCCGCTTTCCAAAGCGGTCCACCAAATTTTTCTCGTGGGTCACTACCACCATGGTCGTACCCAACGCATTGATTTTTACCAACAAGTCCATCAGTTCCAAGGACCGCTCCGGATCCAGGTTGCCAGTAGGCTCGTCGGCGATGACCGTATTGGGGTTATTCACCAGCGCCCGGGCAATGGCAACACGCTGCTGTTCACCACCAGAAAGCTCCGTCGGGTAGCTATACGCCTTATTCTCCAAGCCCACCAGCTCCAAGACATACGGAATCCGCTGGCGGCTCTCCTTGGCCGACGCGCCTACCGCCCGCATGACAAATGCCAGATTGTCATAAACGGTCTTCTTCTCGATCAAACGGAAATCCTGGAAAATGACCCCCAGCGTCCGGCGCATCAGCGGAATTTGACGCTCGGAAATATTGCTGGTGGAAAAACCGTTGATCATGATCCGCCCGGCGCAGGGTTCCACTTCGCCCGTCAGCAGTTTGATGATGGTAGACTTGCCAGAACCGGACGGACCAACCAGGAACACAAACTCCCCATCCTCAATGGTCAGTGTGATACCCTGAATGGCCTTGGTCCCGTTCTCGTAGACCATTTCCACGTCTTTTAATCGTATCATAAAGGCCCCCTAAATGGTGTCGGAAACTGGGACGTGCCTCCGGCGGCCGACAAAATTACACAAGATATTATAACATAAATACATTTTCGCGTCAATGTTCCAAATTTGGATTCCTTTTGTCTTTTATGCCACGCGGCCGGTTCTTTTGAAATATTTATCCCTTTTATCCTTTGTGTTGATAAGTGTCTATAAAACTTTCCATTCGTCGAAATGACGAGAAGTTTATCTATGCAAAAAATACAATACTTCTCTTACATCTTTTCCACCGATAATGGCATCCATAGATACGCCCGAATAGATAAATCCGTATTTTTCATAGAATTTTCTTGCTCTGTGATTATCCTCTAAAACCTATAAAAGCACTTTATTAAATCCGGATTGCTTTATTTCTTCAATACATTTGCCAAGCAATCACCTGCCATATCCTTTTCCAATGTAATCAGGCAGGAACTATATGGAGACAACTTCTCCATAATCGCTATATGTTTCCCATCTCGATTTGCAAAAACTTGCAGTACCGTTCATTCTCCCATGGTCTATCCAAACAAGACTATTCAAATCGGCCCTATTGATACTGTCAACCCATTGTCCCTTTGGAATACGATCAAGATAATCTTGAGGAAAAATGCCCTTATATGCGTATTTCCAACTGCTTTCATATAGTTTGCCTATTTCAGGCAGGTTTTCGTTTTTAGTGATGTATCTAATCTCCATTACAATACTCCCACAAACTCCGATTTTCTTTCTGCGCATATCATGGCTCTTTTTCAGCATCAAGCTGCGATTCGCGAAATCGCCAATGCCTCATCTCATCAACACATAAAGTAAAAGGGAAAAATATTTCGTCATTGCAACGAAATTATGTAGAATTTACTGCAAATCAGAAATCCAATACACATATTCTGCTCCGCTTTTGTAAGTTTCTTTACTCCTTACCAGTTTTATCAACCATTGTACTTTGGGATATTGTCTAAGAAAATTCTGTATGATAACACCATCTGCTAAAAGGGCGTTTGGTCGGTCTGATGAATCAAAATCATCATCAAATACATTTACTTTCATTCCATTCCATAGCTCAACATCTTTTCCATCTGAATCATTTACAATATCCGCTTGTGAAAACAAGTAAATGGGGGCGCCATCTTGATCAACGGCGCAAAATTCGTTAAAATCCAGCCAGATCCTAGTCCTGTCCAGCGGCATGGCAGACCTGCTTTTCTCTTGCTTAGTCCTCATTTTTCCTTTATATCGATACGGATAGACTTGCGCCATTTTTATCACCTCGTTTGCTCTCAGCGGTTCGACGCACTGGATAGGATGCTTACGCAAATCGGCAGAAGGTTCTCCAGCAGGCTAATCCCTTTAGATTTTATACAGCACAATGATAAATATAACCTGAAAAACGGAAGCGGCGAACGAAAGTCCGCCGCTCTATCATCACGAATCAATCCCTCTGGAAGTTAGATATTTCTTGACCATCAATGCCACCTTAAAAGTGATTGCATCATCAAATTCCCGCAGGTCTAAACCTGTCAACTTCTTAATCTTCTCCAAACGGTACACCAGCGTATTCCGGTGAACGAACAGCTTTCGGGCTGTCTCCGAAACATTCAGGTTGTTCTCAAAAAACCGGTGAATTGTAAAAAGTGTTTCCTTGTCCAGTGCATCGATGGGATTCTTCTTGAAAACTTCCTGGAGGAACATCTCGCACAAGGTCGTCGGCAACTGGTAAATCAGTCGGCCAATGCCCAGGTTTTCATAATTGATTACATACTTCTCTGTATCAAAAACCTTGCCAACATCAATCGAAATCTGTGCCTCTTTATAGGACTTCGCCAAGTCCCGCAGGTGCATAGCAATCGTGCCAATACCCACCACAACGGTACTTTCACTGCCAGAGCGCAGGCTCTCCTCAATGGAAGCGGCAATCTTGTTCAGTTCCTTGAACCCCGCCCCATCCGGCATTTGACGGACCAGGACAACATCCCCTTCGCCAACATTCAAAACGAAATCATTCTGCCGGTCAGGGTACATAGACTGGATCACATCCGTCGGTACAGATTCCCCTTTCCGCAGGGAACGCACCACAAAAACACCACGGGGCAAATCGGCGGTCACCCGCAGTTCTTTTGCCCGCATGTAGATATCGCCCAACATGATATTGTCTGAAATGATATCTTTAATGAAAGACCCACGGTCGTGTTTTTCCTCATAATAGGATTTCGCAGCGTTGAGGGCCACCGTAGCCACGGAACAAACCGCTTTGCTCACATCGTTCTCCCCAAAGGCAAAGGCTGCATAATCGAACTGGTTGCCCCAGCCGTTGAGGGCTTTGAAGGTCTTTCCATCGTAGGAGATCAGCGCGCCGGCGGCATTATTGACGACCAAAACATACTCCGTCCACCGTTGCCCGATCAGGGACAGCTCGCTGCACGCGATCACGATTCCCTCTCCGTCAATCACGCCGATGGTTCGGTCCGTATTTTCTTTTAGCTGCAGCACCACATTTTGATAAATTCTCCCAGACATGGGCCGTCCTCCTCACCTAAAATCATCGGGGAAGCATTGTGCAATTTGCCAACAATCACATTATATCGTCATTTTCGCCAAAAAGCAAGATGTTTTTTCTTTTTTCCACAAAAAAGCTCTTTCCTTTTTGGTGAGAATTCGTTTTTTTCTGCGAACTATACAAGTTTCCTCAGGTTTTCTACCTCTTTCCCTGTTAAAAAACGGAAACTCCCGCGAGACAGTGTACGATCCAGCTCCAAACCCGCCATCTGTATGCGTTCTAAATACAGCACCGGCTTCCCCCGCGCTGCCAGCATTCTCTTTATCTGATGAAACTTCCCTTCCCGTAAGGTCACGAGGGCCTCGCTCTCCTCCCCTGCCTTGAGGATTTCCAGCCCAGCGGGTTGACATTGCAGTCCGTCTGCCAAAGACATCCCCTCTGCAAAAGCTGCACAATCCACCGCATCCAGCCGGCCCGCCACCCGAGTGTAGTACACTTTATCCACATGCCGCCGTGGCGAAAGCAGCGCATGGGCCAGAATGCCCTCGTTCGTAAGCAAGAGCAGTCCTTCTGTGTCCTTATCCAGCCGTCCAACTGGAAACAGGTTCCGACGCTGTAATTCCTCGGGCAAAAGATCCAGGACCGTTGCATCCCTGCCATCCTCTGTGGCAGAGAGGTATCCAGCGGGTTTGTTCAGCATCACCCATATAAACGCTTGGTATTCTAGCCGCTCACCCTTTACGATAATCTTAGCGGTATCCGGGTCCGCTTTTTCATCAGCAGAACGGACCAAGACACCATCTACCACAATCTGTCCATGCCGGGCCAATTCTCCCGCCTCCCGACGGGACCACTTGCCTGTAGACGCGAGAATCTTGTCCAAACGCTGCTTCGCCATATTTCAGCGCCTCCCTCTCCATTAAAACATGTGCTTCTTAGTAATTTTATCATAAATCTCCTGAAAAATGAATAGGAACTGTCAGGAGGGATTTGTTATGATGATTTGGACAGCCAAGTTTTCAAGGAAAAAAGCCGTTGCCGCCGTGATCTTCATGGGCGTCGTTATGGCAGCACTGATCATTCTCATGGGGCGCACGCCAACCGAAGAAGAGCCTGCACTTCCACAGCTTACCACCAATGCCGAACGGGTCGCCTACCTTCAGTCGCTGGGATGGAACATCGCCCCAGAACCTATTGAAACCCTGCAATTTCTTCTTCCAGACACACTTGAGGAGCCCTATCTCACTTATAACGCTTTGCAGCTTGACCAGGGCTTCGACCTCTCTGTCTGCTGTGGAAAGCAAGTCTCCCGTTATACCTATGCTGTCACAAATTACCCAAACCGCAGCGACGGCATCCAGGCAAATCTTTATATCTGCGAAGACTACCCTGTCGCAGGCGATATCTTCTGCACGGGTGTTGACGGTTTTCAGGACACACTGGCATTTCCTGTGCAAGAATAATCTCAGGTATAACAAAAAAGGACTGCCGCAAAAGCGGCAGCCCTTTTTTAGCGAATTACTCGTTGATATCGGTAACAGCGCCGGAGCCAACGGTACGGCCGCCCTCGCGGATAGCGAAGCGAAGACCCTTCTCGATGGCGATGGGGGTGATCAGTTCCACGCTCATCTCGACGTTATCGCCGGGCATGCACATCTCAGTGCCCTCGGGCAGGGAGATAACGCCGGTCACGTCGGTGGTACGGAAATAGAACTGGGGACGATAGTTATTGAAGAACGGAGTGTGACGGCCACCCTCATCCTTGGTCAGGACGTAAACCTGGCCCTTGAACTTGGTGTGGGGGTTGATGGACTTGGGTTTCGCCAGAACCTGGCCGCGCTCAATGCCGTTACGGTCGATGCCGCGAAGCAGGACGCCGATGTTGTCGCCAGCTTCAGCGTAATCCAACAGCTTATGGAACATCTCAATACCGGTAACAACAGTCTTTTTGGTCTCCTCAGCCAGGCCAACGATTTCGACTTCCTCGCTCATCTTCAGGATGCCGCGCTCCACACGGCCAGTAGCAACGGTGCCACGGCCAGAGATCGTGAACACGTCCTCAACGGGCATCAGGAAGGGCATATCTTCCTTACGGTCAGGCGTGGGGATATAATCATCAACCGCATCCATCAGCTCCTTGATGCAGGCATACTCGGGAGCGGCGGGATCGGTGGAGTCAGACACCAGGGCATTCAGAGCAGAACCCTTGACGATGGGAATATCGTCGCCGGGGAACTCGTACTTGCTCAACAGCTCACGTACTTCCATCTCGACCAGCTCCAGCAGTTCCTCGTCGTCAACCTGGTCGCACTTATTCAGGAACACCACCATGGCAGGCACGCCCACCTGACGGGCCAGCAGGATGTGCTCACGGGTCTGGGCCATGGGGCCGTCAGAAGCAGCGATAACCAGAATTGCACCGTCCATCTGAGCAGCGCCAGTGATCATGTTCTTGATATAGTCGGCGTGGCCCGGGCAGTCAACGTGGGCATAGTGACGCTTCTCAGTCTCATACTCAACGTGGGCCGTATTGATCGTGATACCACGTGCCTTTTCTTCAGGAGCCTTGTCGATGCTGTCATAGGCCTCGAACTCAGCCTTGCCCTGGTAAGACAGCCATTTTGTGATAGCAGCAGTCAGGGTGGTCTTGCCGTGATCGACGTGGCCGATGGTACCAATGTTTACATGGGGTTTGGTTCTTTCAAATTTTTGCTTTGCCATTTGAAAATCCTCCTACAAATTCAGAAAATCCATTTGCAGCAACGTGAAATCCTTCAGCATTGCTTTATTCTACCGTATATCGCCTGGAAAATCAATCCCTTTTTGGATTTTTCCACAGCTGTATTTTTAGTTTTGGGACTTAACCCGCGTTTCTACGATCTTTTCCGCGATGCTCTTGGGAATCTCCTCATAGCTGTGAGGCTCCATAGAGTACTGGCCGCGACCTTGTGTGCTGGAACGCAGGTCAGTGGCATAGCCAAACATACTGGCAAGCGGCACCAACGCGTCTACCTGCTGAGCGCCAGGACGAGCCTCCTGACCCTGGATCTGGCCGCGGCGGGCAGTCAGGTCGCCGATAACGGTACCCAAGTATTCATCCGGAACGATGACGGAAACCTTCATGATTGGCTCCAGGAGGGTTGCGCCAGCTTTACGGCAGGCATCCTTGAAAGCCATAGAACCGGCAATCTTGAACGCCATTTCCGAAGAGTCAACCTCATGATAAGAACCGTCGTACAACGTAACCTTTACATCCACCACAGGGAAACCAGCCATAACGCCAGCGTTCATCGCGCCCTGAATACCCGCGTCGACCGCAGGAATATACTCCTTGGGAATCGCGCCGCCCACAATGGCGTTAACAAACTCGTAGCCCTTGCCGGACTCGTTGGGCTCCACACGGATCTTGACGTGGCCATACTGGCCCTTGCCGCCGGACTGGCGGGCATATTTGGTATCCTGCTCCACCTGCTTTTTGATGGTCTCCTTATAGGCAACCTGCGGGGCGCCTACGTTGGCTTCCACCTTGAACTCACGAAGCAGACGGTCGACGATAATCTCCAGATGCAGCTCGCCCATGCCAGCAATGATGGTCTGGCCGGTTTCCTCGTCGGTATAGGTCTTGAAGGTGGGGTCTTCCTCAGCCAGCTTGATCAAGCCCATGGTCATCTTTTCCTGGCCGGCCTTCGTCTTCGGCTCGATGGCCACACGGATAACTGGGTCCGGGAATTCCATGGATTCCAGGATGATCGGGGCTTTTTCATCGCAGAGGGTATCGCCGGTAGTGGTATTCTTCAGGCCGACAGCGGCTTCGATGTCGCCGGAATAGACCTCTTCAATATCCTCGCGGTGGTTGGCGTGCATCTGCAAAATACGGCCCACACGTTCTTTGACGCCCTTGGTGCTGTTCAGCACAGTGGAGCCGGTTTTGAGGTGGCCGGAATAAACCCGGAAGAAGCTCAAGCGGCCCACATAGGGGTCGGTCATGATCTTGAACGCCAGGGCAGAGAACGGCGCATTGTCGTCCGCAGGACGCTCGTCCTCCTCGTCCGTCTTGGGATTCACGCCTTTGATGGCGGGAATGTCCAAAGGAGAAGGCATATAGTCTACAATGGCGTCCAGCATCTTCTGCACGCCCTTATTCTTGTAGGACGTACCGCAGGTGATCGGGACCATCTCGTTAGCGATGGTTGCCTTACGGATAGCGGCACGGATTTTCTCCTGGGGCACTTCCTCGCCCTCCAGATACAGCTCGGCGATCTCGTCATCGAACATGGACACCGCATCCATCAGCTTCTCATGATACTCATTCGCGAGGTCCGCCATGTCGGCAGGAATCTCCTCCACACGCATATCCTTGCCCAAGTCATCATAATAGATGTCCGCATTCATCTCAATCAAGTCGACGATGCCCTTGAAGGTATCCTCGCTGCCAATTGGGAGCTGGATGGGCACAGCGTTGCACTTGAGGCGCTCCTCCACCATACGGAGGACGTTGTAGAAATCCGCGCCCATGATGTCCATCTTATTGACGTAAATCATGCGGGGGACCTTGTAGTTATCGGCCTGGCGCCAGACCGTCTCGGACTGGGGCTCCACGCCGCCCTTGGCGCACAGAACGGTTACCGAACCGTCCAGCACACGGAGGGAACGTTCGACTTCCACGGTAAAATCCACGTGGCCCGGGGTGTCGATGATGTTAATACGGGTGGGCTTGAACTGATTCTTGGAACCAGACCAGTAACACGTTGTGGCGGCGGACGTAATGGTGATGCCCCGTTCCTGTTCCTGGGCCATCCAGTCCATGGTGGCGGTACCGTCGTGGGTCTCGCCAATCTTATAGTTCACGCCGGTGTAGAACAAAATACGTTCCGTAGTCGTTGTCTTGCCTGCATCGATGTGAGCCATAATGCCGATGTTTCTGGTGTTTTCAAGCGAAGTTTTTCTCGGCATACTTGTTCTCCTAACTTACCAGCGGAAATGCGCGAAGGCTTTGTTGGCTTCCGCCTGCTTGTGCACGTCCTCGCGCTTTTTCACCGCAGCGCCGGTGTTGTTGGCGGCGTCCATGATCTCGCTGGCAAGGCGTTCAGCCATGGTACGCTCGCCCCGGGCACGGGAATAGTTGGTCAGCCAGCGCAGGCCGAGGGTCGTGCGGCGGGCGGGGCGGACCTCCATGGGGACTTGATAGTTGGCGCCGCCCACACGGCGGGCCTTGACTTCCAGGGTAGGCATAATATTTTCCATTGCCTGGGTGAAAACCTCGACGGGGTCCTTGCCGGTCTTCTCTTTGATCTGGTCAAAGGCGCCGTAGACCACCTTCTGTGCCACGCCCTTCTTGCCGTCCAGCATGACGTTGTTGATCAGCCGGGTCACCAGGACGGAACCGTACATAGGGTCGGGCAGGATTTCTCTTTTGGGAACATTACCTCTTCTGGGCACTATGCTTCCCTCCTTCATAATTACTCTATGATCTCATAGGTACTCGAAAGGCACAATCCGCCTTCCGTGGATGCCTGCCGAAGGGGTAAACGCTCACGCACCTCCCCGCACGGGGGATGCGGCGTCCGCAAGCGGCGAAACCGTTCGCGGACATTTATATATAAACCTGTTCGGCAAAGCGTTCGGGGAATTGGTTTTTACTTGGACTTCGGCCGCTTGGCGCCGTACTTGGAACGGCTCTGCATCCGGCCAGAAACGCCCTGGGTGTCCAGCACGCCGCGGATGATGTGGTAGCGCACGCCGGGGAGGTCCTTGACACGGCCGCCGCGGATCATGACCACGGAGTGCTCCTGGAGGGAATGGCCGACGCCAGGGATATAGGCGGTGACCTCATAGCCGTTGGTCAGGCGCACACGGGCGATTTTCCGAAGGGCGGAGTTGGGCTTCTTGGGGGTAGCGGTACGAACGGCGGTGCAGACGCCTCTCTTTTGAGGGGAAGACTGATTGGTCGTTCTGGCTTTCAGGGTGTTGAGTCCAAACTGCAAAGCGGGAGAGGTAGACTTATAAGTCGCCTGTTCCCTGCCCTTACGGACCAGCTGGTTAAAGGTAGGCATTGAATTTCTCCTTTCTTTCATATTTTTGTAATTTATTTTTTACGGAAAGCCAGTTGGCTATTCCGAAAAAACCAAAAAATATCAGCGCAGCAAAACAGCCACAGAGGCTCCCACCGCTACGCGGCAGGCCGTGCCGATCTGGGCCATGGTACAGCCAGTTTCCACTGGGATTTCAGCTCTTGCGCACTCGGCGGCCAAGGGTTCGGTGATTGCCCGGTCAGCATCGCAGGCGAGGTAGACGCGCTTGGCGCGGCCCTCACGGATGGCCTTACGGGACTGTTTCACACCGGCTACCCGTTTTCCAGAGGCAAGCTCCGACAGCATAGGGAATGCCTCCTTCCACAATTGGCACAACACAGTTTTCCATCCATAGGGCGCATAAAAATCTGCACACACAGCAAAATTCGCGGTATCCACCCACGCAGTTCGGTATTATAGCACTTGTTTTCTCGTCCGTCAAGCATTTTTAACAAATTGATGGTAATTTTCCCACTTTCAGAAAAATTTTGCCAGAGATGCGTATTCCAGTGAGAATCCATGATACAAACTGCCTATTTTGCGGGCAATGCAGTCATCCGGATACATTTTATAATTAGAACACGGGCGGCCACAGGAAACCGATCAAGGCTAGGATGGCAAAATGAGCGGGATAAAAGGAATACATGAAATATTGGAAGCCCTTGCCTGCCCGGCCCTTCTCACCGTTGTAGGATAACGTGACCAGCATTCCAAAATAGTTGCCTGCGGTGTTTAAAAGGCAGTTTATGAGAGCACCGCTAAACATTTCCGTACCCACGCTTTCCAAAACCCACAAAATCAGGCCATAACGGGATACCATCACGGCAGGAATGAACAAGAGTGTTTTCTGCCAGCGGGGACAGTTCCGGCTTACGTAGTAAACAAATATTAGGATAATATAGCCCTTTCCTCCCTCAAAGTTCAGCTGATATCCCAGCCAACTTGCAGCTGCAACCACTATTGGACTTAGAAGAACAAGTTTTGGGTTCCGGCGTTTCAGCTTTTCGTGAACGACTAGAACGATTAGGCCAAGAGCCAAAGTAAAGAGAATATTCAGGCCGGTTTCCCGCCAATCGCCTTCAAGGCCATAGATATGCTGTTCTGCTAGATCGAATAATGTATATGGTATCTGCGCAATAAGTGCTGTTACGAAAATCCGCCGCAGATAGCGCCAGACGTTGGAGGTGTGGAGAAAGCCCAGAGTGATGCAGTAGAGGAAAATTGGCGCGGCCAAGCGTCCGATTAACATTAAATAACTGGGTAGGTCATTCAAAAGCCAATCCGCCGGACCATTCCAGCCGCAGCTCCAAAAGAAGTCTGCAAGCGGTCCAAAGATATAGTACAGCGGAAAGATTCGGACAACATGGTCGAAAACCATGCAGACCACGGCAAAGATTTTGAGTTGTCGGTAATTCATCGAAAAAATCCTCCTTCTCCCTTTGCAAAGGGATTATCTGCCAAACAGTATACAGAGGATTTCTTACAAAAAAGTCGACAAATTCCTTACAAATTTCTTACGATTCCCGCAATATTACTCCGTGAACCGCTCACAGTCGCGCTTGATTTGTTTCGCGTAGCGGTCCGCCTCCGAGAAGACGCAGCCGCAGTATTTTTGCATATAAAAGCCCAACTCCCTGGCCTTCTGGTTTCCGGCACGGAAGTTTGACCGAAAATCCCGATAGAGAAACTCCACGCGATACTGCTCTGCATAACGCTTTGCCGCCGCGGCAATCCCGTCATGGTCCTGGTACAAACTCGCCAGCAGCGTTGTTGTAAATGCGGCAAATCCATGCTCTGCCGCGTATCGCGCAGTTCCCTCCAAACGGTGCTCATAACAGTATTTGCACCGGTGGTCAATGTCATTTGCCACTTGACAAACAAACTCCCGCAGTCCATAATCCTCCCGGACACGTACCTCCATCCCAATCGACGGCGCATACTCCAGCAGACAGTCCCGCCGGGCCTGGTATTCCTTCCACGGGTGGATGTTTGGATTGTACCAAAACGCGGTCGGCTCGATCCCCTCCCCCCGCAGCGGCTCAATACAGCTCAAGGAACATGGTGCGCAGCAGCAGTGCAGCAAAACATTCTCCATCTTTCATACTCCCTTTTTACGAAAAATCCAGTTCTGAACAGAAATAGTATAGCATAGGAGAAAGAAAAGGCCAAGCCTTACAGCGCCTAGTTTTTTAACAAATTCTTTACAGCGTTTCTAGTTTTTCGCGATTGCACATTTTGTTGAAAAAGTGTATGATACCATAGAATGTGGCAGCTTCGGGCCATACCGTCTATATGTGGCCCATTTTCAAAGGAGGACGCAACATTGAAAGTTGGTCTTGACGTAGGTTCGACGACCATAAAATGCATCGTGCTTGACGACGCCGGTCAGATCCTATACAGTACATACGAACGGCATTTCAGCCATATCTTAGAGAAATCCGAAGAACTCCTGCGCCGTATCCCGGCGCAATTCCCCGCCGCTTCCACCGCCGAACTCGCCATCTCCGGCTCTGCCGGGATGGGCATGGCCGAGAGCGTGGAAATCCCCTTCGTCCAAGAAGTCTTTGCGACCCGCGTGGCCGCAAACCGTCTCGCCCCCGGCACCGACGTTATCATCGAACTGGGCGGCGAGGATGCAAAAATCCTCTTCCTCACCGGCGGCATGGAGGTCCGTATGAACGGCTCCTGCGCCGGAGGCACTGGCGCATTCATCGACCAGATGGCCACCCTCTTGAAAATGACCGCCGACGACATGGATGCCGCCGCCCTGCGGGCAGAAAAAACGTATACCATCGCCTCCCGCTGCGGCGTCTTCGCCAAAAGCGATGTACAGCCCCTCATCAACCAGGGGGCCAAAGCCGAGGACATCGCTGCCAGTATTTATCAGGCCGTGGTCAACCAGACCATCGCGGGCTTGGCCCAGGGACGTCCAATCAAAGGCAATGTTCTCTATCTGGGCGGCCCTCTCACCTTCTCCCACTGTCTGCGGAAGAGCTTCGACCGGACACTGGGCGTCACCGGAACCTGTCCGGACAACAGCTTGCTCTTTGTCGCTTTAGGCGCGGCGTTTTATTCCGACCAGATGTTTAACCTTGCCAAGGTCGCCGACCGACTCCAGGAACGAGGCGCATCGGAAACTTACCGCAGCCAACCGCCCCTGTTTGAGTCCCAGGCGGAGTACGAGGCTTTCCGGCTCCGTCACGCGAAAGCGGCCGTTCCCCGCGCCCCCTTTGGCGCGGATTATGCCGCGCCTGTCCATATTGGCATCGACTCTGGCTCAACCACCGTCAAAGTCGCCGTCATCGACCAGGAGGCCCGCCTCCTCTTTACGGACTACCAGCCGAACCTGGGCAACCCTGTGCCCTTGATCCGGGATGTTTTGCAGCGGCTTTATGATGAACACCCCGCGCTACACGTGGCTTCCGTCACCACCACCGGTTATGGAGAAGACCTGGCGCGCAGCGCTTTCCATGCCGATTACGGCGTCGTGGAGACCGTGGCTCACTTTGCTGCCGCACGGCACTTCCTGCCGAATGTCGACTTTATTATCGACATCGGCGGACAGGATATGAAATGTTTTAAGATCGAAGACGGCGCCATCAGCAACATTTTTCTCAACGAAGCCTGTTCTTCCGGCTGCGGCAGTTTTTTGCAGACCTTTGCCCAGGCCCTGGGCCATGATGTGCGGGAATTCGCCAAGCTGGGCCTGTTTGCCGAACGGCCTGTAGACCTGGGAAGCCGCTGCACCGTGTTTATGAACTCCAGCGTCAAGCAGGCCCAGAAGGATGGAGCAAGCATCGAAAACATCTCGGCCGGTCTCTCGATCAGCGTCGTGAAAAACGCTATTTACAAGGTTATCCGCGCTGCTTCTCCTGAGGAATTGGGCCGAAACGTCGTTGTGCAGGGCGGTACCTTCTATAATGAGGCCGTCCTCCGCGCCTTTGAAAAGGAAATGGGCGTTGAGGTCATCCGCCCCGATATCGCCGGATTGATGGGCGCATTCGGCGCAGCCCTCTATGGACGTGGTAAAGCCTCCGCTCATCAAACCAGCACACTCCTGGACCGCAAAACCCTTACGGATTTCCGTCAGGAGACCGAAAACCGGGTCTGCGGCCTCTGCGGCAACAACTGTCAGCTCACCATCAACACCTTTGCCGACGGCGGCTCCTTCATCAGCGGCAACCGCTGCGACCGCCCCGTCACCGGCAAGGCCGACACCGGCACGCGAAATCTGTACGCATACAAGCGCAAGCTGATTTTGGGCTATAAACCCGTACCGGGCAAGCGGGGGAAAATCGGCCTCCCCCTCTGCCTCAACTTCTGGGAGCTACTACCTTTCTGGCATACGTTCTTCACCCATCTGGGCTTTGCCGTCTGCCACAGCCCCCTCTCCAGTCGGGATTTGTACTTAAAAGGGCAGGCCACCATCCCCAGCGACACGGCCTGCTTCCCTGCCAAACTTGCCCATGGGCACATCCAGTTCCTCTCCAAGCTGGGCCTTGACGCCATTTTCTATCCCTGCATGACCTACAACATCGACGAGGGCCTGGGCGACAACCATTATAACTGTCCTGTTGTTGCTTACTATCCTGAAGTGATTGCCGGGAATTGTCCCGAGGTCAAGCAAACAAAGTTTATCTATGATTATGTAGGCCTTCATCGCCCTAAGGATTTTACGAAGAAAATCTTCGACATCCTCCGCCGGCACTTCCCAGACATCTCCAAAAAAGAAATCCGCGACGCTTCCGACGCAGCCTACGCCGAGTATGCACACCATATGTCCCTCGTCCGAAAAGAAGGAGAACGCATCATCAACCAGGCGCGTGCGGAAGGACGGCGCATCATCGTCCTGGCAGGCCGTCCCTACCACGTCGACCCGGAAGTCAACCACGGCATTGATACCCTGATTACCCGCTTCGGCGCGGCGGTGGTAACGGAGGATTCCATCTCCAACCGCGTCGAAAAATTCCAAACGACCGTCCTGAACCAGTGGACGTACCACTCCCGCCTCTATGCCGCCGCAAAATACTGCTGCGGACAGCCTGATATGGACTTGGTACAGCTGGTCAGCTTCGGCTGCGGCGTGGACGCCATCACCACCGATGAAACCCAGGCCATTTTGCAGGCCAAAGGCAAGCTATATACACAGTTGAAAATCGATGAAATTACCAATCTGGGCGCGGTGCGCATCCGCCTGCGGAGCCTGTTCGCCGCCCTGGATGACGAAACGCGAAAGGAGGCGTAAAGGGAATGGAGCAGCTGCAATATCCACGATTTACGCCGGAGATGAAGAAGACGCACAAGATTCTTATTCCCAACATGGCCCCGGTACAGTTCCGCATCCTGGCCGCGGTCATGGAACAGGCAGGGTACACCTGTGAGCTGCTGGAAAACTGCGGCAGCCAAGTTTCGGAGTTAGGACTGAAATACGTCCACAACGATACCTGCTATCCCGCCCTGCTGGTGATCGGGCAGTTCCTGGACGCACTGGCCTCCGGGAAGTACGACCTGGACCACACCGCCCTCATCATCACCCAGACCGGAGGCGGCTGCCGGGCGTCCAACTACATCTACCTCCTCCGTAAGGCCCTGGCAAAGGCCGGTTATGGACAGGTACCAGTGGTGAGCCTGAACTTCTCTGGTTTGGAGAAGGATTCCGGCTTCCCGCTGACGCTGCCCCTCCTGCGGAAACTCCTGGCGGTGATTTATTACGGCGACCTCCTGGTTGCCCTGAAAGCTCAAACGGAACCTTATGAAATCGAAAAGGGCAGCGCCGCCGCCATGCAGGAAAAATGGTTAGATACCATCTGCCGATGGGTCAGGGAGGACAAGGGATACAGCAGCCATGCGATGAAAATCGCCATGCCAAAAATCGCGGCGGAGTTTGCCGCCATCCCCGTCCGCCGGATTCCGAAAGTCAAGGTGGGCGTTGTTGGCGAGATTTATGTTAAATATTCTCCGCTTGGAAACAATGATCTGGAAAAATTCCTTGCCTCCCAGGACTGTGAGGTCAACCTTCCCGGCTTGATGGGGTTCTTGCAGTACTGTATCTACAATCCAGGCGAGACGGCCCGTCTTTACGGCGGCGGCTTCCTGGAAAAGCACGTCCCTACCCTTGCGCTCCAGTTTATTGAGAGCATGGAAAAGGTGGTTATTAAGGTTTTGAAGGACAATGGCTATCACGCCCCTCTTCCCTTCCGGGAGCTGGTGAAGCTGGCTGACGGCATCATTGGCCGCGGCGATAAAATGGGGGAAGGCTGGCTTCTCACCGCCGAAATGATCGAACTGGTTCAAGCAGGTTATGAGAATATTGTTTGTGCCCAGCCCTTCGGCTGTCTGCCGAACCATATTTGCGGCAAGGGTATGATTAACAAGATTCGAGAGCTGTATCCCCAAGCCAATATTACGCCGATCGACTATGATCCCAGCGCCACCCGTGTGAACCAAGAGAACCGGATCAAGCTTATGCTGGCAGTTGCCCGAGAGCGTCTTGGGGAGCAGCGGGCAGAAGAAATCCCGGCCCCTCAGGAGCCGGAGAAGCAGCTTTCTGCTGTGCAGAGCCTGACAGCAGCCGTACAAAGCCGCACCCAGGACAGCAATCATGCCAAGGCTATGGTGTAGCTGCGGGATTGCTTTTTCGAGAAAAAGCAACAAAAAGGACCTACTTTTTCTTGTAAGAAAAAGTAGGCAAAAAGAACTTTTTATGAAAAGACCGCCAAAGGCGGTCTTTTCACGTGTTATTCGGAGATATCCAGCGTTGCGTAAGCGTTCAGCTCCATTCCAGCCGTATGGCCTGCCTGATACTCATAGTATCCCTGCGCCGCAATCATAGAGCCGTTATCGCCGCATAGCTTCAACGGCGGCAGGTACAATTTACACCCCTGCTCCGCACACGCCCGCTCCAGGTTTCTGCGGATGATGGTGTTTGCCGCCACACCACCCGCGGCAACAATGGTCTTTCGTCCCGCCAGACGCGCCGCTTCCATGGCCCGCGGCACCAGGGTATCGCTGACTGCCTGGGTAAAATCCCGCGCCAACGCCGCCCGGTCCAGCCCTCCGCCAACCTGTTCCGCGTGATGTGCCAGATTGACCACCGCTGTTTTCAGCCCGGAAAAGCTCATGTCCAGCGGTGCGCCATCCACATGGGCATGGGGCAGCTTGTACACGCCGCCCGCTGACTGCTGTGCCAGCTCGTCCATCGGCTTGCCGCCTGGGTACGAAAGCCCCAGCACCCGCGCTGCCTTGTCAAAGCACTCCCCTGCCGCGTCGTCTCGGGTCGCGCCTAAGATGCGCATGTCTGTGTAGTCTGCTACGTCTACCAACAACGTATTGCCGCCGGAAATCGCCAGTGCCAGAAACGGCGGCTCCAACTCCGGGAACGCCAGGTAGTTTGCCGCAATATGTCCCCGGATATGGTGGACAGGGATCAGCGGCACCCCCAGCCCCCACGCTGCGGATTTGGCAAAGCTCAGCCCTACCAGGACGGCCCCGATCAGCCCCGGCGCATATGCCGCCGCCACCGCGTCGATGTCCGAGCGTGTACACCCGGCGTCCGCTAAGGCTTTTTCCGTCAGCGCTGCAATGGCTTCCACATGCCGTCTGGACGCAATTTCTGGCACGACGCCGCCATACAGCGCGTGCATATCCGCCTGGGACGCAATCGCGTCCGACAACACCCGCCGTCCGTCCTCTACGACCGCTGCGGCGGTTTCATCACAGGTAGATTCAAATCCTAAAATCTTCATGCAGCCTCCCCAAATCCTTAGCTCTCATCCCACGGCACCTGGGGGGACGGTGCGGCCGCCGGATCCCGTGGAATTTGGATGAATTGTTCATATTTATCTGCCGGAAAGCGGTTTTTGTAGATAAATTGGTGCTGCTTGATCAGTTCATCATCTGGAACCGGCTCCGCCGCCCAATATAACGTTTTGTAGTGTACCCCGAACAATTCTGTGTCGTAACCAGCCATTCGGGCCTGGTTACGGGCATAGAACCCCAGACGGCGCTCCGCAAGCGCGGGGTCTTCCGCATGGATGGGCGCCTCGCATTCTCCTAAGATCACCGTACCTGCTTCCATTTTAAGCAGTTCCGACAAAATCAGCGATCCAAGGCCGTCGTTCCGGCGATGGGCGGAAACACAGAGATAGTCCAACAACGACCATCCAGGCTTTCCCAACCATAAAAAGCACTCGCCAGCCAGTTCCTCACCGTCAAAGAGGCACCATGGACGGTAACAGCCATCTTGGCACATGGCCTGGATGTTTTCCAGCGGCTTCAGCTCGGATGGCGGGAAAGCAGTTTTCATATCCACTTCATAGGCCCGTTCCAATTGCTCCGGTGTGGGCAGCCGCATTTCCATATTATCCCTCCCCCGTTTCCTCTTTGTATACAAATTTACGCGTCATAAGTATCGCATCCTCTTTTGGGTGTTCATAGTAATTTTTCCGCCGCCCAACCCCGCGGAAACCTCGGCTCCCATAGAGCGCAATGGCCGCGTAATTGGACGCCCGGACTTCCAGCGTCAGGAACGCCAGACGGTTCCCCTGGGCAAAATCCAGGAACACTTGCAGCAGCTTTCCTGCAATCCCTTGACGGCGGCATTCCGGCGAGACGGCTACATTTAAAATATACCCCTCATCCAAAACCACTTGCAGCCCGGCGTAACCTACAACCTTCCCCCCTGCGTCCAGAGCTACCAGGAACGCTGACAGAGCATTGTCCAATTCCTCTGCCAGCATGTTCCGAGACCAGGGGTCCGAAAAACAAACCCGCTCCAGTTCAACGATCTCGTCTAAATGATCTGCCGTCATGGGGACAATCTGCACCTGTATCCGCTTCTCCATTTTACCTCTCCTTCTTGATTCCTCCATATCACCGCTCACGGCCTGCCAGCCGGTCCGGAACCAACAGCCGGATGGCTCGTTCCGGTTTGTAACAGCAAAGATCATGCAGCGTCAACGCCAGATGGCGGAGGATTTCCTCGTCCTCTGAGACGGCAAAAAACGTCCATTCCTCACAGGCGTACTCAACAAATGGACCGTCCGCTGGGTAAAACGTTGATAGGACTTCTTTTGCCAGACGCTCCCAGTCCCAGCCCGTGCCGGACAGTCCCGCCCGGAGGAACAGTTCCGTTTGATAGCCCCGCGTTTCCAGGCCAAGGCAAACGTTTTTTCCGTCCTGAGACCAGCAAAACGGTGCAATATCCTCTTGCAGCCATGTCAGTGGGTCACAGCAGGAGGGCCGGTCCCGGTCTGCCGCCGGGTCGATTTTTTGTAAACGCCGCTCTAGGGGCTCGATGTTCCCACCCCGTGCGGAAACGTAATCCCATTCCGGTTTCAGCAAGGGGAACAACCAGTAAAAATTTACCGAGCCGCCTCCAGGCAAATACGCCGGTTCCAACGGGTATTGGTTCCAAAGATCTTCCAGCAGAAGCGCGCCGGCAAATCCGGCGCTGATGGCAGAAAATCCCCGGTAGGCCGAACTGGGGCCAATCCAGTTCTTTTCCACCAGCAGGTGCTGGGCGGTGTCCCGCAGGAGCCGCATGGGCCATTTGTCCTCTGGGTCCCAGTCCGGCGGCAGAAGGATTGCAAGCTCCGACTGCATCGGCACAGGGCCGCCCCATATCGTATAGGCCCCAATCCCTACGGTGACCGCCCGCCAATAAGGCGATACCTCCGTCGGCGGTATGAGGGCAACGTCGATGGGCATCAGCTTGGGCTGCTCCTCTTTGTCCCACTGGCGGATCGGGTCAAAGGTCCTCTCAATGTAAACTTCCAGCGTCCGCCGCTCCGCGGGCGTGTACCGCGCCTGACAGCACAAATCTCGCCGCTCTTGGAGCTGCTTTTCCTGGGCTGCCACCGCTGCTTCGGCAGCCTGCCTCTTCTTTTTCTCAGCCTGCTTCATTGGCACGAACGTCATCAACACGCCGAACGCTCCAGCTACGGCAAATAAAATAACCACTTTCCAGAGGTCCCGGAACTCCCACAGGAACAATACCAACAACAGTCCTATGATACCGCACCACAGCCATTTTTTCAGCTGCTTCTTTTCATTTTTCAATGGGCAAGCACACTCCTTTACGGCTCTACGCTCAGAAACCAAGCGGTCTCCTCCGTCGGCTCGCCAATCAGGTACAAACGCTTCATCCCTTTGCCTCCAGCCAGTTCTTGCCCCAATGGGCTTCCGCCGTCAAGGGAATCGACAGTTTTACAACGCTCTCCATCTCCTCCTCCAGTAGCTTGGCAACCACTTCTGCTTCTGCTTCAGGACATTCAACAATCAATTCATCATGTACCTGAAGAACTAACTGTGCCTGAAGCTTCTCCGCTTTCAGACGCTTCCAAACAGCCACCATAGCCAGCTTCATCACATCCGCCGCTGTGCCTTGGATGGGCGTATTCAGCGCGACGCGCTCTCCAAAGGACTGCATATTCCGGTTGGAAGAACTCAGCTCCGGTAAGTCCCGGCGGCGGTGGAACAGCGTCTCCACATAGCCCATCTCCCGGGCCTTTTTCACAATTCCGTCCATATACTTCCTTACACCGGGAAACGTTGCAAAATATGCTTCCATATACGCTTTCGCATCTGACACCGACACGCCGATATCTTGAGACAGCGAAAATGCGGAAATGCCATAAACAATGCCAAAGTTTACCGCTTTGGCACTGCGGCGCATTTCGTGGGTCACTTCCTCCCGGGCAACATGGAAGACCTTGGAGGCAGTCTCAGCATGGAAGTCTCCACCTGCTATAAACGCTGCCTGCATGGCTTCATCCCACGCAATATGGGCCAGAAGACGCAGCTCAATCTGCGAATAGTCCGCATCCACCAGGACACATCCCTCCGACGCCGTAAACATCCGCCGGAACTCGCTGCCCAGATCGGTACGGGTGGGGATGTTTTGCAGGTTTGGTTCGGTGGAGCTGAGCCGCCCGGTGGCAGTGACTGTCATCTGGAAATTCGTGCGCACACGCCCGTCAGGATCAATGGCTTTTAATAAGCCATCCGCATAGGTGGATTTCAGCTTCGTAAACTGGCGGTACTCCAGCACAGCGTTGACAATAGGGTGCTGGAAACGCAGCTTTTCCAAAATGTCAGCGTTGGTCGACCATCCAGTTTTTGTCTTTTTGCCGTGAGGCAGGCCCAAGTGTTCAAACAGCACTTCGCCCAATTGCCTCGGTGAATTGATGTTGAAACTGCCCCCTGCCATCTCATAAATCGACGCCTCCTGCTCCGCAATGCTAGCGGACAACCTTTCACCAAAAGCTGCCAGGGCGCGGGCATCTGCCCGGCAGCCGGTCAGCTCCATCTCCGCCAAAACGCGGCACAGGGGCAGCTCCGCCGTTTCGTACAACTCCCACATCCCCTGCTCCCGCAGCCTAGGGGCCAGCGTGTCATACAGGGCGCTGACAGCTGCTACATAACTGTCCAGAGACGCGGCAGCAGTGTTCGCGTCGCCCAGGAGGGAAAATGCGTCCGCCTCCATATAAAGGGGTTTTGGCAGTTCTTCATTATAATAGGAGACGAACAGGCGGGCCAAATCGTAGCTGCCCGCTGTTGCATCCAGAAGGTATGCCGCGAGCGCAGTATCAAACACAAAGCCCTCAGCAGGCAGGCCTCCCGCCAGCAGAAGACGCATCAAATCTTTGACATTATGGGATATTTTTTTGATATCCGCTCCGAACAGCGCGGACAACAGGCCATTCCAATCGCCTTGGTACCGGTCGAAAAACAGCTCCGCCATAATGGCGCTGTGCTCCCCCGTTTCACAGCAGACACCCACACCATTCAGGTCCGGCAGCGTCAGTACGGCGACATGCTCCGCTTTCCTCCAGACTTCCAGCAGCCGTTCCGCATGGGCGGCATCTGTTACCACTTCTACTGTCACTGCCGGTTTGGGCCGCTCTGACTCTACAGGAACCGCTGTCTCGGCGTTAAGCTCAAATTTTTCGATCAGTTTGGTGAATTCCAGCTTTAAAAACAACGGGTACGCCGCAGAACTAGGCGTTTGAAGAAGATTCTCCTCCGGTTTGAACTCTAGCGGTGCATCCGTGACTATGGTAGCAAGCCAATACGATTCCCGCGCACTGGCCTCTCCTGCTGCCAGTTTTTTCACAACATTCGGCTTGGCAGGCATTCCCGGCGCTGTCACAATTTCCGGCATGTGACTGTATAAATGGTCAATGGAGCCATACATCTGCACCAGCCCCATAGCGGTCTTCTCTCCAACCCCAGGCACGCCGGTGATGTTGTCGGAATTGTCGCCCATCAGAGCTTTGAGATCAATCATGTGAATGGGCGCAAATCCATACTGCTCCCGGAAAGCCTCTTCCGTCATGTCCTTGGTTGTCGTCTGGCCCATACGGGTGGAAACCAGCTTGACTCTCGTTGCATCATTGATCAACTGTAAGCTGTCCTTGTCTCCAGTAACCACGACGCACTCCCATCCCGCTTCCTTGCACTTGCGGGAGATTGTTCCCAAAAGATCATCGGCCTCCCAGCCCTCCATCTCATAGCGGGGAATATTCAAGGCATCCAAAACCTCTTTCAAAACCGGCACTTGCATCCGCAGTTCCTCCGGCATGGGCTTCCGGGTGGCCTTATAGGTCTCCGATGCTTTGTGCCGGAACGTGGGCGCGTGAACGTCGAATGTGACGCAAAGGGCATCTGGCATCTCTTCGCTCTTCAGGCGCAGGAGCGTGGTGAGAAATCCGTAGATGGCATGGGTATAAAGCCCATCCCGGGTGCTGAGGGGACGAATCCCGTAATATGCACGGTTGATGATGCTGTTTCCATCTATGACCATGAGTTTCATCGTGTGAAATCCTCCCTGTTTTTGTCATATACGGTGAATTATACCATGTTTGGCTCCATTTCACAACAGCGTTTCTGGCCTCTTACAATTTGTTCTTCCTTTCTCGGTTCTTTTCCGGAAAGAAAGCCATACTGTTGTTATTCTATAGAAACCGCAAAAGAACCATGTAGGGTATCCTATCCGCTGCAAAACCATGATACCTTGATTTTGAATCGAAAGGAGCTTTTTATGAAACGGTTAACCACCTTTCTTCTTCTCTTGGCATTCTCATGCATCCTGACCGCCTGCAGTGCGGAAAATCTTCCCGATACAAAGGAACCGGAAGAACCGCCCCAGGAAGATGGCGGCGAGGATGTGACCATCTACCGCTGCGGCAGCCTGGAAATCGCCCTGCCAAACCGGTACCTGGACCAGCTGACCATCTATACCAATGAAAACGAGGCCCAAAATGGGTTCCAGCCCCTGCTGTCCGTCTACGAGACTGCCTCCCTATTGGCTGCAGAAGCCGACTTCGGTAATACGGAAGGATTCGGCTTCCTCTTTGGCTTCGCGGCCTTGGACCAGGCGGCGCTGGAACAGTTTTTAAGCACGACGCCCGCCGGCGCTGATGTCTTCGCCCAGGACGAGACCCGCTATTACGTCTACACCTATCCCACGGATGTACAGTTCTACCGCAGCGGCGGTGAAATCGATACCCATAGTGAAGACTGGGCGGAGTGGGAAGCGCTTTGCGGTCTGGGCGGCGAGGTTCAAGCCGACATGGCGGGCCGGAACGGTCTGCAGGCTTACAGCACTCAAGTCTTCTTTGAGCAAGAATTCACCTATAACAGCGACCATGTATATTTGAATTATTACCCTAATTTTGCCACCGGCATCAATGATCAGGAGTTTTATACCTTGGTTCTCTCCCAGCCTGTCCGGCAGGGTCATGACGGTATCTGGTGTGTGGAGCGTATGCTGGACGCGTATGGCCAGGTCTACTGCTATTTCCCTGACAGCGGCCTCCCTGCTGCTGAATACTACGCCGAATTACAAGAACAATGTGACGCAGGCGAACACAAGGAGTTGTTGACACCGCTGGGCGCGGCAAAATTCTTTGTACAGGAATCCGGCTATTTCAATGGCGAGACTGCCGACGAGAGCTTCCTTCCCCTGCCAGCTGCTGCGCCCTAACAAGCCTTTCCGCTTTCTCCAAAAATCCCTAAATCCTCCCAAAAAATGACAGAATTCCTCTAGGAATATTTTTTCTTAAAATCTTGTAAACCGCTGTTTTATATGGTACAATAACCCCATAGTGGCTATTGTATCCGATGTTCTTCTAAATTTAAAGGGTGATACAATATATCCATCAAAAGCCAAATTGGAAAGGGTGGTAAAAAATGGGACTTTTTGGAGGGACGGTAAAACCTGCCGGATCGGTGGACCCCCAGCCCCCTGAAGATGGGCGCGAGGATCAATTCAACGATATCCCGGAGCTGCCGGAGCCCCGAACCGACACCACAATTGCCAAAGACATTACCGTCTCCGGCAATCTTCACGGCGAGGGCGTCGTCCAAATTGAAGGTACGTTTGAGGGCGAAATCAAGCTCAAGGGCTATGTCATTGTCACCGTCTCGGGCATAATCCGCGGGCCGATTGAGGCCGACGTCATCCGCATCGCCGGAACCGTGGAGGGCAATATCATGGCCCTCGACCATTTGCAGCTGGAACGCACCGGCACCATCGTAGGCGACGTTTCTTCGGTTTCTTTTGTGATCGAAAACGGCGGACGCCTCAACGGCAGGAGCACGATGATCCAGGACCACAAGGCCTCTGTCCCCCGCGTCGACCAGCTTCCGAAAAAAGAGGAAAAGGAAGCGGAACCCGTCTAAAGCCGCCGTACACAATCAAGAGCCGCTGGAGCACTGCGCTCCGGCGGCTTTTGATGTTTCCTGCCCTAGACAATATCCAGCAGCTCCCGCAGGTCGGAAATCTCATAATCAATCCGCAGACCCGCCCTCCGGGGTTTCTTTTCCGGATTGTACCAACAACAGGGAAAACCTGCATTATTTGCACCTTGAATATCCGTACTCAAGGAATCTCCAACCGCCAGAGCATTCTTCTTTGTAAGGCCGGGAACATGCTGGCGGATGTAGTCATAATAAGCCTGGTCCGGTTTCGCCGCCCCCGCTTCCTCCGAGATGAACGCACCATCAAAAAACTGTGCAAATACACTGTTTTGCAAACGGCTTCGCTGCACAGAAGCCACCGCGTTCGTGATGATGTACATCTTGTGTCCCCGCTCATGCAGCATGCGGCACACTTCTTCTGCATAAGGCAGCGGATATACGCCCTCCCCCAATGCTGCCAAATAATCTATGTTGCACTGCGCTGGATCACGCTCCAGGTTGAGGGCTTTCAAGAAACGGATATAGCGCTCCAATGTTACAAAATCCTTTGTCACCTCCCGGCGGTCAAACGCCGCCCACAGCTCCAGGTTGATCTTGTGATAAAGCTGGTACATTTCCAGACTGTACGGAATATCATGGAGTTGGCACATGTGTGCAAAAGCCTTAGAGGACGCCTTGGGAAAGTCGAACAGCGTATCGTCGGCGTCAAACAGCAAATAGGGATAGTTCATAAGACGGTATCCTTTCGGCAAAGTCCGGCGGACGCGCCGCCGCTTTTTATCTACTATTTTAGCATGTCAGATATAAAAAGGCAATCACCCTTCCGCCCTGTTTCCCATACCATGGAACGAGGGGGGATCTTGCATGAACAAAACCTACGGTGTAATTGGCGGCGACCGCCGCCAGGCAGAATTGGCCCGGCTGCTGCGGTTGGATGGCAGTACGGTTTATACTTACGGTCTCGGCCGCTGGAAGGCTACAGAGGAAGTGCCCTTGGATCAAGCTGTATCAGCGGATATCATCATCCTGCCGCTGCCGCTCTGTAAAGGCGATGGGGTCCTAAATTGTGAGGAGGGCGCAGTACCTACCATCGAGCTGTTCCGGAGGCTGCGGCCCCGGCAACGGATTTTGGCTGGTCAGGTGAGGCCCGCCCAGCAGCGGGAGGCAGAAGCCTGCGGCCTGCGCTTGGAGGACTATTTTCTCCGGGAAGAATTGACCGTCGCCAATGCCGCTGCAACAGCGGAAGGGGCCATCCAGACCGCTATGGAGCAGCTGGACCGGACCCTGCTGGGCATGAACTGCTTGGTCTTAGGCTTTGGGCGTATCGGCAAGCTGCTCTGCCAGCGGCTCCACGGTCTGGGCGCACAGGTAACTGCCACCGCCCGGAAACCCGAAGACTTGGCCTGGATTCGCGCCTATGGCTACCAAGCCTTGGAAACTGGTTCGCTGAACGGACAACTATCCGCCTTTGAAGCGGTGTTCAACACGGTCCCCTCCCCTGTTCTGGACAGCGCACTGACAGCGCAGCTGCCGGAGGACTGCCTCTGTATCGACCTTGCGTCTGTACGAGGTATCGAACCGGCAGCGCGTGCGGTGTGGGCCAGGTCCCTGCCGGGACGCCTGTCTCCCCGCACTGCCGCCGCTGCTATCCAGGACGCCGTTCACTCTATTTTATTGGAAGAATGAGGTGACCCTGTATGCGGAAGGAACGGGTCGGTTTTGCTGTTTGCGGCTCCTTCTGCACCCATCAAAAGGTGCTGCGGGCGCTGGAAACGCTTGCGGAGCGCTATGAGACAATCATCCCAATTGCCTCAGAAATCTCCGCCTTTACAGATACCCGCTTCGGGACCTCCGACAAGCTGTTGGAACAGCTGGAGGATCTGACGGGCAACGATGTCTTATTGGATATCCCATCCGTGGAACCAATTGGCCCCAAAGGCTTGCTGGATGTGTTGGTCATTGCGCCTGCAACCGGCAACACCCTCGCCAAACTGGCGGCAGGCATTACGGACACCGTTGTCACTATGGCTGCTAAGGCCCATTTGCGGAATGAACGGCCGATTGTCGTCGCTGTATCCAGCAACGATGGCTTGGCCGCAGGCGCTAAGAACATTGCCGAACTCCTGGTGCGCAGACATTACTATTTTGTGCCCTTTGGGCAGGACAATGCCGTTCAAAAACCTACATCCCTTGTCGCTGATTTTGATCAGCTTCCAGACACGGTGGACGCCGCCCTCCGGGGCGAGCAGATCCAGCCGATCCTGCTGCGTTGAGCACGTTATAGCCGGGCGAAAGCCCGGCTCTTTTTTGATTTTTTCGTCCTTTTCCACAATTTACAAGCGATTTCCTAATTTTGGCTAAAAAAGAAAAATAATAGTAGATTTTTCCGAAACTATGTGTTATGATAGGAAATAAGAAACCCTTTGACAGCAGAGCTTTCCACATTATTTCCTGTAAAATTTCGGAAAACTCTACACAAAAATCAAACCAGGCAGCTCATGTAATTTGGACCCAAGAGGGCCAGCATTTCCGGCGGATGTGGAAAGGAGATTGATCAAATATGCGGATTTCTACCAAAGGGCGATACGCCCTGCGGCTGATGGTAGACATCGCCGCCCATGACAGCGGCGGCTTCGTCTCCTTGCGAGACGCAGCGACCCGGCAGGGAATTTCCCTGAAATACTTGGAGCAGATTGCGGGAACTCTATCCCGCACAGGGCTTCTGCAAAGCGGACGCGGCGCTCAGGGAGGTTACCGTCTTGCATTGGCGCCAGGGGACTATACCGTCGGACGCATCCTGCGGCTGACAGAAGGTAATCTTGCGCCAGTGGTCTGCCTGTCCGACACGGACAACCAATGTGAACGCTGCAATGAGTGCTTTACCCAGGATTTCTGGGCGGGTTTGTATGCGACTGTGAATGAGTATATTGACCAGTTTACATTGGCTGACTTGCTGTCGGAGTACCAGAAGAAAGCCCAGCATGCATAAAAATGGGGCCGGCTAGGAGGCCGGTCCCATTTTCTTTCCAGCGGGAAGTTACAGGGACTTCTCGTAGGACTCAATCATTTTCTTGACCATCTGGCCGCCGACAGAACCGGCCTCGCGGCTGGTCAGGTCGCCATTGTAGCCTTCCTTCAGATTGACGCCAACCTCAGAAGCGGCCTCCATCTTGAACTTATCCATAGCGGCACGCGCCTCGGGAACGTTAATCTTATTGCTGTTCTTGCTAGACATAATGAATCTCTCCTTTTTCATCAAATCATGCATTTGCGTTCACTGGGTATCGCAAGCATAGTTTGACTCGAATTCACCCGAATATCCGATTTTTTTGCCGGTAATTTTTTCTTGAACATTTTCGCCTTATTTGCCCGTCCACCCGGCAGGTTCCATCGGGTATTACAAAGCTTCCATTCATTCTGCCTCTGTCTTCGGCTCTATGGTAACTACTCTGGCATATTCAAAGCGTTTCCAATCCAGCCTCTGCCCACAGCTGCTGCAAAATGCTATGTATTCCCGTTCAACTGCCATCGCGCACTTGGGACAAACGGGATATGCCGGTTCGCTTTGACAGCATGGATAAACATGTATTTCTTCCACAGCCATGGGAATGCGGTATTGCAGCTGTTCCCAGAGCCACAAGCTCTTATGCCGCCGTAGAGTGTACTTTATCCGCTTCATTCCTGCTCCTCTTCTGTAATCAGCAAATCATTCATCGGTACGTGGAGCACCTCACTGATTCTATGCAAAAGGGATATGGATACATTTATATTCTTGGTACACATATTCCTTAAATGACGGACGCTGATGTTGAGCAGTTCAGCCAGCGGCTCCTGTTTGAGCTTCTGCTTCTCTATCTCCTTGCGGAGTTTTTTATGATCTAACAGAGTAGGCATCAAAGCACCTCCTTTTGATTTAATCATAGGAGGCGCGGAAGAAAATTACCAGGAAATGGATTTCCGCTTTTTAAAATTTTAGCGAAAACAGTCGAAAAAAATCGAGCCTGTTTTCACAGGCTCGCGGGAAGTACGGTTATTTGTGGGGCGGCGAATTCACAATGCCCCGCCGGTATCCAGCTCTGGACTCAAGCCTATTTGTATGATGCGGATATAACGGATGAAAACTCAGAGCAGTCAAACGAGAAATAGGGAAATTTAAATGCTGGAATTTTAAGAGGGTGCTGTACAATTGTTTGTGGTATACATTCTAAAGTCGGAACCGCCATCTTTCTCCGCGTATATGGTCAGCACAGCATAATAGGTGACACCGGGTTTGCCATAGTATGTGTAACTTCCCGTCGTGCTCCGTGCATCTTCGCGAAGCAAGCCATTGACCACAGATCCTTTAATAGCAGCTATACGTGTATTGGTATCTGCTTCAAATATAGCAATCTGAGAAACACCAACATAATCAGAGATTTGAGTTGCAATAACTGTAAAATCAACACGTATACGGCCACTCTTTGTCCCTTGAGATAAAGAACCTGTATAGCCAGTTAAATAAAGGCTTGCACGTGGAGATACCTCTATTGCCGACGCTGTTGGGCAAAGAGAAGTAGTCAAGAAAACAAGGCAAGTAAAAACAAGAATCAATCTTTTTACATGACACATAGAAATCACGCTCCAATGGAATCGATAATTTGCTTAAATGTTTCCGATGAAAGATTTCCACTAATAAGTATGACAATTTGATCATCTGAATATATAGCATAGCTTTCTTGTAGGTTTGACACAACATAAAATAGTCTACCATTACTAGGATATTCTTCAGCATCCGTTATATCTTTTTCAAAAGTGTAATCAGAAACACGATCATCCTCATAATATTGTTGAACTAGGATTCCGAAACAATTGTCGCCACATGTAAAATCACATGTAATCATTGTGTTTTCTGCATTTTTAACCACATCAATATCCTTGTCCAACACAGTACCCTTAGGATACCAACTTGGGGCCGGAATCGTGATGCCACAGCGATCAAAGGCCTCCTGCACAGTTTGACACAGCGCTTCTGTTTCGGAATTGGTCGTTTCTTCTAACGTTTCTGTAGCAAAGCGGAAAGTCTCACTTGTCCACCGCGCCAACGCACCGAATACATCAAAGCCAAACGCCTGGGCTGCAACCATGCTAGAGAAAGCCACCGCTACAACAGCCGCGACTGGCAGTAACCGCTTTGCCAACCGTCCAAACGCACTCTTGGACGGCTTTTTTGGTTTCCTATCAGCTGTCATCAAATCGAAATCTTCCATTGGATAAAGTGAACGGCCCGTGCCGTCCGGGGTATTAAAATACTTTTGGAAATCATCCCAAGCCTTCTTAACGTCCGTGGAATTCTCAGGATGTTCCTTTCTTTCCCGATCCTTGATCACCTCCAGAATACGAATCGTCAGATCGGCATTCCCTTCTTCTGAGGATTCAAAATCTGCGCGTATCAGATCATAGAGCTGCTCTGTGCTCATTTGATCCAGAAAACCGCACGTTTGAGTCTTGCCATCCATTGGCATTCCCGCACCTCCTTATAGATATATGACTGCAAGTCAGAAAAACTGACAAAAAATTTTAAAAAATCCAAAATTTTTTTGAGGGGCTGGCCTATAAAACGCTCCATCCCTCTGAAAATGCAAAAATCGGCGCGTTCAAAGTGCCGATCCAAATTAAAAACCTATATTTCAATGTCCCTTTCAATGTCCTGGGAGAACATCTTTCAATTTTCTACGGATGCGTTCCAAACGCTTCTGACTACTCCAGACAGTAATCCCCAACTCCACGGACATCTCCATGTGGCTGGCTCCGTTCAGGATAATCCGATGGAATAGGTAATATTCTTCTGTTGTCAAAACTTCCCGAATCGTTTTCAAAATACTGGAAGTGCTGACGGGAAAGTCATTGGATGGAGCTCTGGCCTCTGGCAAAGGGTTGTCATCCAGGGAAAGGAAGAACTTGAGGGCACGGCTATGTGCCCGTTTGTATTCCTTAATTTTATACTTGAGAATTTGCATCAAACACCCTTTTGGATTGCTATGCTGCCGAAGTTTTTCCAATTGCTGTAACGCTGTATAGAAAGCATCTTGGACAACCTCCTCCACTCCAAATGGATCATGAAGCTGTACTCTAGCATAAGTTTTCATATTATCGAACATATCATCATACAATTTTTCGAAAAACGCATCCTGCTCTGACAGCAACACTATTCCCTCCTCTGTTGTTTTATCTGTCTTTAGAACAAAGCTAAAGGGTATGGCTCTGCTTAAAATGCAAGTCAATTATAGCATGAATTTAATGAAATAGCAATTATTTTCTAAGAAATTATCGATAAACCTTAATAAACAGGCCAGATGAGAACAATGATATGAATTTGACTGAGCATGATAGGCGGGAAAAAGGCGGTCAGCGTGCGGCAGGTTCCACAGCGCTGAACACGCCGAAATCCACGACCATATTGTTTTCCGTTCGCTTAGATGGGGGAATGCCTACAACCTCCCAACGCGGAAGAAACGAAGATACGTTTTTGAACTGCCTGAGGGATATTCTCCTCCCCACCTCAACCTGAGATTATTTATGGTAAAGTTTTTTTGTCTCATACTGCGCCTCACAGCTGACGTTGATCCCCAGCCGTTTCAATAGCCGGTCATCCTCTTCACTTAATATCACAGAAAAATGCGCATCACACCCTCGAAGCTTCCGAAGCTGCTGCTGAGCCAAATCCGCCAGAGGATTTGTCAATGCAGAAATCGTTAATGCCAACAACACCTCGTCCGTATGAAGGCGGGGATTCTTGTGCCCTAAGTATTGGGTTTTCAGCCGGCATACCGGTTCCAATACTTGAATCGAAATCAGCTCCAAATTGTGGTTAATGCCTCCCAAAGCTTTCAGTGCGTTCAGCAGCAGGGCCGATGCAGCGCCCAGCGTTTCAGAGGTTTTTCCTGTCACAACCTGTCCATCCGGCAAAATCATAGCACCCGCGGGAGCGCCGGTAATTTTCGCCTTCAAAAGTGCCGCGGACACCGCCGGACAAACGTCCGGTCCGGCCCCCGCCTGATTCATCAGCAGCTCCAGCTTTCGTACAGCGCTCTCGCTGCCCCGTCCCTGGAGCGCCTCCACACAGGCGGCATAGTAACGGCGCAGAATCTCCTGCCGGGAAGCAGCACAGCAAACCTCATCGTTCACAATACAGTTACCCACCAGATTGACGCCCATATCTGTGGGAGATCTGTATGGAGACGAGCCTTGAATCTTCTCAAAGATCGCGCTCAAAACCGGGAATGTCTCCACATCACGGTTATAATTGACAGCAATCTCCTGATATGCCTCCAAATGGAAGGGATCAATCATGTTTACATCATCCAAATCAGCGGTAGCAGCTTCGTAGGCAAGGTTCACCGGATGCTTGAGAGGCAGATTCCAGATCGGGAATGTCTCAAACTTCGCGTAACCCGCAGCAAGGCCGCGTTTGTAGTCATGGTACAACTGGCTCAAGCAGGTAGCCATTTTGCCGCTGCCAGGACCTGGAGCCGTTACCACCACTAGGGAACGGCTTGTCTCAATATAGTCGTTTTTTCCAAGCCCTTCATCACTGACAACATAGGATACATCCGAAGGATAGCCTGCGATTGGATAATGCCGCCAGCAATGAATTCCAAGAGCCTTGAGCCGCTTCAGGAAAGCATCCGCTGCTGCCTGGCCGCTGTAACGGGTCAGCACTACACTACTCACATACAAGCCCATCTCCCGGAATACATCGATCAGCCGCAAAACATCATCTTCATAGGTAATTCCTAGATCGCCCCGGATTTTATTCTTCTCGATGTCTGCTGCATTGATGGTAATGATTACCTCTACATCCTCCCGCAGCTGCTGGAGCATCCGAATCTTGCTGTCTGGCTCAAAGCCCGGTAAAACCCGTGCAGCATGATAATCGTCAAACAGCTTGCCGCCAAATTCCAGGTACAGTTTTCCGCCGAATTGATCAATCCGTTTTTTGATTTGCTCCGACTGGATGGAAATATACATCTCATTATCAAAGCCAATGGTCTCCATAACAAAACGCCCCCCTAAGCATCATCGCCCATTTTAGCCAGTATATCACATCATGCAATATTAAGGAAGGGAAATCTATGTTGACCATTCCCATGTTCGGCTGCATAGAGAATTGCGAATAGCAGAAAATGCTTCCGTGTGATTACAGGTAGATAAGCGCTGTCAAAAAAACGACTTTTGTTTATTTTGTTCCAAAAATTCGGTCACCCGCATCGCCCAGGCCAGGAACAATATAACCAGCTTCGTTGAGGCGTTCGTCCACTGCACCGCAGTAAATATTGATATCTGGATGGGATTTCTGAATCCGTTCAATGCCCTCTGGCGCAGCCAGCAGAACCATGAGCTTGATGTTGGTGCAGCCGTACTCTTTCATAAAGCTGATGGCGGCGTCAGCGCTGCCGCCGGTAGCAAGCATAGGATCAACGATCAAAATGTCCCGTTCCGCCACGTCCTTGGGCATTTTGCAGAAGTACTTGACCGGTTCCAGGGTGGTCTCATCCCGGTACAGGCCAATGTGGCCAACACGAGCGCCGGGGACCATCCGCAGTACGCCGTCCACCAGCCCCAAACCGGCCCGCAGAATGGGCACAACGGCAAACTTTTTGCCCTTCAGCGTAGGAGCGGTGGTGGTGCAGATTGGGGTCTCCACTTCTCGGGTAGTCAGAGGCAGGTCGCGGGTTGCCTCATAGGTGATCAGCATACCGATCTCGGAAACCAGTTCCCGGAAGTCTTTGACACTGGTGTTTTTGTCCCGGAGGATGGTCAGCTTATGGGCAACGAGGGGATGGTCCATGACGTGTACTTTTCCGTTCATAAATTCGCTCCTTATTTAATATACGCAATCGTCAAGAATTTCATTGAGAGATTTTGGCATCTTGCGAAAGGCCCTTGACCCCAGCCGCTTTCGCGGCTATTTTTACTTTTCAGCACATTTACAAAGTGCAGACAGCAGGAACAAAACGCTGAAAAACCAACATACACCGAACAATCCAATACTGACGGAATGATCAATGGAAGCAATTCCACGCAGAAGGTTCAGGCGGTCTCCAAAGATGCACTTGATCAGGAAAAACAAGCTCACAGCCATTGAGACAACATGTCCAACAAAACAGTTTCTAGCATCGTGATTTCCTCTCAGCAGAACACAGCCCACAGCAAGTTCCATCAGGCTGACGGCAATACAACCGCTGATAAACAGCGGGATTACCTCGGCTTCAAAAGACATTTGCAGTTCCTCCTTTAAATGTTTATTGTTTTTGTGCGGCTTCCTGCCTGGCCCGTAAACGTTCCGCCTGGGGCGGACGCAGATAAACGGGGACCAGTTCCTGGGCCGATATCAGTTTCCCTTCCGCTGCAAGCACTTCCGCCTCTAAAGCGACCGACATTGCGTTCTGCATGATCAGATGCGGCGGGGCTAGATGGCAGAAGATGTCCACCTCCGTCATAAAATCTAGGCACAGCCGCGCACCGTCCCCCACGACGGTCTTGGGCCGTGGGTCGTTTCGCAGTTCTTCCGCCAAATCGGCCAAGGCGATTGCCCGGTCGGGTGTCAGGCGGGTAAGCTGCCCATTCTTCGCTTCAAATAGGGCATTGTAAACCTGCTGCCGCCGTGCATCCATAGCGCAGACGATGAGTCCATCCGCAAATGCGACGTTCCGTGCCAGCGCGGCCAGGGTTGAAACTGCCGCCGCAGGCTTTTCCAAAGCAAATGCGATCCCCTTTGCAGCCGAGACGCCAATCCGTACCCCTGTAAAGGAACCCGGCCCAGCCGAAACGGCTACCACATTCAAATCCGCAGGAGAAAGGCCAGTGTTTTTGAAAAGCCCCTCTACAATTGGCATCAGCGTCGCGCTGTGGGTTAATCCAGTGTCTTGGTATCCGGACGCTAATACTTTGCCGTCCTCCGTGATAGCGGCAGAAACAGCTTTCGCTGCTGTTTCCAGAGCCAAGGTTTTCATACGGCTTCTACTCCTTCGATCTGAATCATCCGCCAGTTTTCATTATCTGGGTGGCGGGAGATGGCGACCCGGATGGCATGTTCTGGTATGGCCTCTTCTATCTGCTCGCTCCATTCGATAACACATATGCCATCTTGCGTCAGGTAATCCTCAAACCCGATGTCCCAGAGTTCACCAGGGTTGCTCAGACGGTAGGCGTCGAAGTGGAAGACAGGGATGCTCCCGCCCCGATACTCGTTGACGATGGTGAAGGTAGGGCTGGTAACACGGCCTGTATAGCCCATCCCACGGGCAAGGCCGCGGGTAAAAGCAGTTTTGCCCATGCCAAGTCCGCCATGGTAGGCGACGACCGCAGAAGACGGCAGTAGAGCTGCTAATCGCTGCCCCAGGCCTTCGGTTTCGGTTTCACTGTGGGAAATATATTTCAAAAAGAGCGGCCCCCTTTCGGTGATTGTAGACAGTATATATTAAACACAAAAAGAAGAACATATGGCATAATCGCCACTATGCGGCTATTTTACCATAATTTGAACAAAATGTAAAAACAAATTTCCGGCGTTTACACATTTTTTTATTTATGGTAGAATAATTGCCATGTAACCATTTTATCCTACGTTCTTCTTTTGGAAATCGAATAAAAACAGAGCGGAAATTCTTTATAAAAACGGAGCGTAATATGTGGAATCGATTAAAATCAACCCTTTCTGATTTTATCCAGCAGGCCGACCTGGTCCTTTTGACACTGTGCTGTTTTGCAACGCTGTATGGCCTTGTGCTGGTTTTCAGCGCCACACGCTATATGAGCACAGGAAACAAACGGATGATCATACAGTCTGCCTCTTTGGTGATGGGCATTGGTGTTTACATTTTTTTCTCCATGCTGGATTTGGAGCAGATCCTGCGGAAATGGAAATGGGTGCTGGCTTTCAACATCATTTTTATTCTTCTGCTCAAGACCCCCTTCGGCTTCGGGGCAGCCGAGACTGGCAACAACGCTTGGCTCAGGTTCCCCTTTCTGCCCTTCAACATCAGTCCGGCGGAGGTGATCAAAATCAGCTTTACGCTCCTTTTGGCCAAACAGATCGAATGGCTGCGGGAGGAAAAGAACGATCTCAAATCCTTCCGCTCGGCTTTCTTCGTGGCAGGGCACACCTTGGGGCTCTGCGGGCTGTACTTTTTTGCCTCTAGCGACATGGGCAATGCGTTGGTGTTTGTGTTCATTTTTCTGTGCATGGCGTTTGTGGCAGGATTTGCACTGCGATGGTTTTTCCTGCTGTTTGCTGGGGGAGCCGCCGGGATGTTCGTCGCCTGGGAACTGGACATGATCCCGAATTATATGCGGGAGCGTTTCATTGTCCTGTTTGACCACGAGTACAAGCCTTTGGAAGTAGGATGGCAGCAGAACCGGAGCATAATGGCAATTGGTTCCGGGGGGATATTGGGCAAAGGGTATTTGAACGGAACCCATACCCAAGGCGTCAGTGAATCCTTGCCGGAGAAACAGACGGATTTGATTTTCGCCGTGGCAGGCGAAGAACTGGGATTGATCGGCTGTGCGTTAATCATGCTCCTGCTGTTTTTGATTATTCTGCGGGTGCTGATCGTAGCGCGGCAGGCCCGAACACCCTTCCACCGGTATGTGTGCGTCGGCATTGCGGCGATCCTGATTTTCCAGACGGTAATCAATATTGGCATGTGCCTATTTGTCATGCCGACAATCGGCATTACGCTGCCGTTTTTTAGCTATGGCGGATCGTCCATCATGACGCTGTATATGGCGATGGGAGTGGTGTCAGGCATCAAAAAACGCTCCGTTGACGTGCGCTTGACGGGGCGCCCATGATGTGGAGGCAGGAATGCTTTTAATATAAATAAGGGATGATTTTTTGCGTTTTCACCGCAAGTACCACACTGAACAACGTTCTTTTCTCTTACGGAAACGGCTGAATCAAAAGCGGCAGGCCTTAAGGGCGTTGCCATAAGAAAACATGAGAAAACCCAGTAAAATCAATGTTTTTTAAGGGCAGCGGAAAACGGGGCGGCGCAAACAAGTGAATAACAGCACAGAAAGCGGGCGATGTCGGCAAGACACCGCCCGTTTCTGCGCCCCGGC
>JAAWGR010000142.1 GCA_022795445.1 Oscillibacter sp.
TGCGGGGGCGTCTCAAGTCCGGTGGAATCCTACTGTGCCTACCAACGAAAACGAAGAAGACCACACGGACTTGGCGTGCCTCTCCTTCCGCTGTCGCTGGTGCGGGGGCCGTTGGGGGTGGGTGGTTCTGCTGCTTTCCTTTTTACTGGGTAATATTATTGATCCATTTCCGGCTTCTCAGCCGCCATGTGCCCCAGAACGGCTTACAAATCGTCTCCGCTTGAAGGCTGATGCAAACAAAGAGAATCGGCACGTCCAACACTAGCCCTGTCAACGCCGTCAGGGGTACCGCAATCAGCCACAACGGCATAATGTCAATCACCGCCGCCATACGTGCGTCGCCGCCTGCCCGGAGAACGCCGGTAATATTTGTAATGTCAAACGACCGCAGCGGCATCAGCACAATATGGACCATACACATCGTAACAGCAATATCTACCGCCAGGCTTTGCAGGTGGAACAGCGGGAACAGGTGGGGGATGAAGAAGAAAGGCAGCGCAATCGCCAGCCCCAGCGATACGCATGCGCCAATTAGAACCGATACCAAAAGCAGGCACCAGCTCAAAGCGTACACCTCATCTTGGGACGCCCCCTCGCCAATGCTTTTGCCGACGATTACGGCGCTGGCTCCCGCAATGCCGAAACACGCAACCGTTGCAAACTTATCAACATTGCCCATAATCGCATGGGCAGCCAGGATGTCTGTGGAAACTGTCATATGGCCCAATGCCGCAACCATGACGGTTGTGCCAAGTCCCCAGAGGCTTTCGTTCAGCAGAACGGGGGAGGAGTATTTGATGAAACTGCGTACCATGTCTTTGCCAGGGCGGAACATGGCCTTTGGCCGTAAGGGCACCCGGCGGCAGCGGACAGCATATCCAGCGGTGAGGAAAAATTCGACAATACGGGACGCCAGCGTTGCAACCGCCGCGCCGATAACACCTAACGCCGGCGCGCCAAATTTGCCGAAAATGAAAATGTAGTTTAAGCAAGTGTTGAGGAACATGGAGATGGCGAACACCGTTAATCCCATAGCCGGATTTTCCGTGCTGCGCTGCATCCCGACGTAAACAGAGCTGGCGGCGTTGAAGATATAGCTGATGCCCACGATCCGGACATAGGGCGCGCCCAGAACAATGAGCCGCTCATTGTCGGTAACAAGGTTCATAACGCCCTCCGGGAACAAGAACAGCACCACGGCGAAAAGAACGGCAATGGTTACGCCGAAGTAGAACGTCACACCCATGGCGCGGTTCACGGCTTCGATGTCTCCCTTGCCCCAGTATTGGCTGACAAGGACGGTCAGGCCGCTGATCAAGCCGAAAACCACAACCTGCAGCAAGAAGATGGGCGAGTTGGCGGCAGTGACGGCGGAGAGTTCCTCCTGTCCCAGCAGACCTACCATAAAGGTATCTACGAAACCAAGAGAGGTTGTAATCAGGTTTTGCAGGATCAAGGGAAGCGCCAAGCGGAACAGCCGCCCATAAAAACTGCGTGGACGGCGGAAGTAATTCATAATGAATTCAGTCCTTTCTAAAAGATAATGGAGGATGGACAAGAATATTTCCTGTCCGTTTTTCCGATTTTACAGCATAGGCATACGATTGTCGCGATGGTTCCGCAGCGCGGCGGCACAAGCGTTGATCTCAGCTTCCGTGGTGCTGGGGCCGAAGCTCAGGCGGATGACGCTGGAGGCGACCCGTTTGGGGAGGTTCAAAGCTTTGATGACATGGCTTGGTTTCCCCTGGTGGCAGGCGGAACCGGCAGAAATGCAGATACCTTGGGCGCTCAGGTCGTTCACGATATTTTGGCTGGGCCAGCCTGCCAGGGAGACGGACAAAATGTGTGCCGCGCCGCTGTTTCCGACCGGCTGCAGATCCGGGATGCTTGCCAGCCGGTCTATGGCATAAGCTTTCAAACGCCCCAGGCGGGCCTGGTCCTCGTGTAGGGTTTTCATGCGCAGTTCCACGGCTTTGGCAAAGCCTGCAATCTGTGCGGTAGCCTCCGTGCCGGAACGGAGGCCGCTCTCCTGTCCTCCGCCTGGGAGAAGGGGACGGGGGTTACGGACACGCGGACTGATGTACAAGGCTCCGACACCCTTCGGCGCGCCGATTTTATGGCCGGATACCGTGATGAAATCCGCGCCCAGGGCCTTGGCCGAAAAGGTCAAAAAACCCTGCACGGCGTCGGTGTGGAGGAGGGTTTTGGGATTTCGTGCGGCAAGACCTCTGGCGATTTCACCCACAGGGTAAATGGTTCCGATTTCGTTGTTGACCAGCATGATGGAGACTAACGCAGTATCTGGCCGAACGGCCTCCAGGACCTGCTGTGTGGAAATGTTCCCATTGCCGTCTGGCTGGAGACAGGTGATTTCATAACCGTCCTGGGCAAGCCATTTGCAGCATTCCAGCACGGCGCTGTGTTCAACTGCGGTGGTGAGGATATGGCGGCCGAGGTGGCGGTTTTGCCAAAGGGCGGCGCGGATGGCCCAGTTATCGCCTTCGGTGCCGCAGGAGGTGAAGAATAAGCGTTCCGGTGGGCAGCCCATGGCGGAGGCGATGGTTTGCCGCCAGCCTTCCAGACGTTTTTTCATATCCAGGCCGGATGCATATTGAGAACTGGGGTTGCCGTAGTGTTCCCGCAGAATAGTGTACATTTCCTCCGCCACTTCCAGGGGAACGGGGGCCGTGGCGGCATGATCCAGGTAAATCATGAAAAACCCTCTTTCGCTTTTACTCTTGCCCTCTTTCCAAAAAGCAAGTATAATAAGTCCTGCCATTATACATAGCTTTCCTGAAAAGTTCAAGGGGGTATTGTACTTCTTTGCTCATCCCTAGCGGAGGTGCCTGGCGGCGCGGAGCGTTTGGTTCAGCCATTCCCATGGCTGGGAGGTTTGCCCCCCCCATTTTCTCTTTTTCTTCGCGAAGAAAAAGAGAAAACGGGCCGTTCACGGTCCAAAAGAGAAAAAGACGCCCCTGCGGGGGCGTTCTTGGCCCG
>JAAWGR010000143.1 GCA_022795445.1 Oscillibacter sp.
CGTCCCGCCGCCCATAGGGAACATCGCCGCTATGGCCACGGCAAAGGTAATGAAGGGAACGCCGATATTCACCGCCCCCAATGCCGCCGAACCAACCCCCCGGCCCACAAAAATGCCATCCACCACATTGTAGAGGTAGGTCACGAACAGCCCGCCCATAGCCGGGAAGATGTACCGCCACAGATTTTTTAGTTTGTAATTCATAAAAATGCCTCCAGACAAAACAGGAAGTGGGATAAACCCTATACGGGCTTATCCCACTTCAACGATTTTTGGTCGCAAGTCCTCTGACAAGCGAGGCTATTGTAGCACAGGCATTTTTCAAAGTCAACCGCCGCTTCACGACTCCGGCCTGACAGGAAAGTTATCCTTGCATAATTGCAGAAAGAGCTTCAGCAACGGCTTTCCTGTTACGCTCTTGTAGTATGCCCCATAGGACAGCGGCTCCACATCTTTGATTGGAATGTAGGCCAGGGCGGGGTCCCGCAGGGAGGGAAAGTCGGGCTGGACAGCGATCCCAAAACCAGCCTTGGCCAGCGTAACGCAGGCATCTGCTGAACCGCACATAAGCAGCTCAGAAACAGCCCTTTCTGTTGCCAAACCATGCTGGACCGCGTTCAAACGGTCGGGACATCTCTGCGGGTCCAGCAGGAGCAGCCGCTGGGTTCGGATATCGTCCTCGTCCAGCAGCTCTTTTTTTGCCAGCGTATGACCGGCGGGCAAAACGACGGTCATACGGACCTGTGCCAATTCCTTGTAAATGCCATCTATTTTCTGGCCTTTTTCTTGAAACGCGATGATCACATCGACCGTTTCCTCGTCCAGCAGTTGGTACAAGTGCTGGAAAGGTACAACCTGAAACACTGGATACAGCATGGGGCAGGAATCTGCCATCTGCCGCAGTATCTCAGGCAACAGACGCAATTCATTGCTGCTGTGACAGCCGATGGAGAAGAACTGCCGGTCATCCACCACAGGCTCCTCAAACCGCTTTTTCGCCAGCGTAATGATATTCAGTACATTTTTTGCGTCGTTCAAAAAGATCAGCCCTTCCTGGGTGATCTCTACCGACCGTGTGGTGCGCTTAAATAACTGCGCGTTCAGCTCCTCCTCTAAAGAGTGGATTTGATGCGTGACCGCTGGCTGCGTCACATTGAGGAGCTTGGCGGCTTTCGCAAAGCTGAGAGTTTCCGCCACGGTCAAAAAGCAAGTAAGTTGAAATGTGTTCATAGGGTCCCTCCGCCGATTGATAAAAGTCCTTTATATGTTATAACATTTTTTGAATTAACAATCAAGAGAAACTGAGTATAATAGACGGTAGCGCCAGTAAAAATTGTCTGCCGAACAGTCGTAAACCAAACAAAGCCGCAAAAGAAAGGGTGGTGTGAAATGCCTGATGGAAACCTGCTGCTGACGCTTCGGCAAATCAACATCTGCCTGGGCCTCTATGAAAGCGAGAAGCTGGCAGCAAGCGAGATGACCTTCGCGCAGGCGTTCTTGCTGAATGAGATTTTTTCAATGGATTCCTCTTGCGCCTGTTCCACAGAGCTGTGCGAAAGGGTGGGGTTTACTCGGTCGTCTATTTCCAGAACGCTGAAAGAACTGCGGAAAAACGGGTATGTTAAAATGAAAATGGACAAAGACGATAACCGCAAAAAACATATCGTTCTGACGCCCAAGGCCCATGCAGCCGAACGTATCGTAAAGGATTTCATCGGAAATTTGAACGACTGCCTTGTCCAGGAAATACCCGAACACCGCTTGGAAGGGATCAAAAGCGCCCTGCGGACGATCCTGGACAATATACAACAAAAAACTCCAAGGAGGCCAATGTAAGTGGACTATCAGATTGTGTACTTAAATGTTTATGGAAACGCCGGGGTGTTGGCTGATGAAATTCAGACTATCCTGGCTGGCGCGGAGCTTGTGGATTTGAACAAGCGGGAGATTTCGGACGATGCGGATGTATACCTGCTCGTCTTTGAAATCACACAGGCCGCGATTCCGCTGAAGATCATGGATGTGTTGGAAAATCTGGTGGGGAAAACCATCCTCTGCTGTGTCACCTGCAGCATGGCGCTTCACGAGAGCAAGGACAGCATTGAGCATAGCCTTCTCCCCTTCATACCGGATGAATGCGACTATCGCGGAATGTTTTTCTGTCCGGGCCAGATTCCGGCCAGCGTGATGGACACCGTACAGACCGCTTTAGACGAAAACCCGGAGAACCAGCGGGCCAAGATCATGCTGGAGGCGTTCCAGCATTCCATGAATCATCCCGATACAGACGACCTCCAGGAACTGCGCCGCTTCCTTCAGGAGAGCGGGATTTGAGAGGAGGTGCCATTCTTGATCAAGACACTCTTGAAACAAATTGGAGAATACAAAAAGGACACTATCATCACCCCAATTTTTACAGTGCTGGAGGTGGTGGCGGAGCTTCTGGTTCCCTTCGTGATTGCCAGCCTGATCGACAAGGGCATTGAGGCTGGGAACCTGCGGAATGTCTATCTCTACGGCGCGCTGATGATCGTACTGGCCTTTTTCGGCCTGGTGTTCGGCATCCTGGCCGGACGGTTTGCAGCTTCTGCTTCTGCCGGTTTTGCCTGCAACCTGCGCCAGAGTATGTTTGAAAACATCCAGACCTTTTCCTTCTCCAACATCGACAAATTCAGCACGGCGGGCCTCGTCACTCGCATGACCACGGATGTCACCAATCTACAGATGGCGTTTCAAATGTGCCTTCGTATCGCCCTGAGAGCGCCGCTGATGCTGATTTGCAGCATGGTGATGTGCCTGCTCATCAACGCCAA
>JAAWGR010000144.1 GCA_022795445.1 Oscillibacter sp.
GCTCTTTTCTCTTTGGACCGTGAACGGCCCGTTTCTCTTTTCTCTGGCGAGAGAAAAGAGAAATGGGGGGTTCAAACCTCCCAGCCATGGGAATGGCGAAATCCAACGCTCCGCAGGGGGTTGACAAAATAGGAGTGCTGTGATATAAAGAAGTGTTAGCTGTTTGCTGAGAATGAAACACAAACATAAAGAATGGTGGAACCATGAAAAATATTGTACTGATTGGTATGCCCGGGACGGGCAAAAGCGTCGTAGGGCGCGCCTTGGCAGAGCGTCTGCGCTATGACTTCGTGGACGTGGACGACCTGATCGTCGAAGCCGCGGGCGAAAAGACCCTTGCAGATGTCCTCCGCAAACGCGGTGTGAATGACTTCCTCTCCTTGGAAAGCGAAGTGGCCGGTACCCTCGACAAAGAAAACACCGTCATCGCAACCGGCGGAAGCGTCGTGCTCTCCGATAAGGCCATGCAGCACCTCAAAGAAAACGGCGTTGCCGTCTGGCTGGAAACCCCCCTTTCCCAAATCTCAGAGCGGATGCCCGATGACTTGGCTGACCGCGCTATTGCCGCCCCCGCGAATATGACCCTACGGGATATTTACGAGGAACGCGAGGGCCTGTACGCCAAGTATGCAGACTTGATCGTCGCCAGCCGCGAAGGTGAACACGCTACCGCTCAGCAGGTGGAAGAAGTTATGCGCACCGTTGGCGTGTGCTTGTAATCGAGTCCTAAAAAACCCCCTCCGGTTTAATACCGGAGGGGGTTTGGTTTCTATCTGCCATATACGGTTTTCAACGTCTCTAAATTGCTTTCCATCAGCGTAACATAGGTTTCGCCTGCGTCCATATCGGCCTTGCTGACATTATGGCAGGTGTGGAACATCGCCGTTCCAACACCTGCTGCCTCAGCAATGCTGTCAGCTACCAAATGGTTGGAAAATTCGATATACCACACAGTGGATAACCCAGTTTCCCGTACCTTTTCGGTCAGGAACGCCACCGTTGCCGCTGATGGCTCCGTCTGCGTTCCACAGCCAGGGAATGCAGCGTAGTAATTCAGCCTGTATGCTTCCGCAAAATACAGCAGCGGGAAGCGGTCCCCAAAAATAACGGTTCGGTCTTCCAGCCCGTCGAAGAATGCGGAAAATTCTGCGTCCAATCCATCAATCTCTGATGCATACGCCTCTGCTTGTTCGTGATATGTTTCCATATGGGCCGGGTCCAAGCTTGCCAACACATCCCCAATCATGCGCGTGATCACAGCGGCATTCCCAGGATCCGTCCAGACATGCTCGTCCATTCCCGTCACAACGCCCAGGCCATTCTCATCCGTTTCGTGGCTGTGCTCCTCATGCTCATGGTCGTGGTCTTCACGACTGTGGTCATGGCCCGGCTCGCTTTGCATCCCTTCGCTTTCCCTTTCTTCCAGCAACTCCACACAGTCTACCATCCGCATAACGCTGCCTTCCATTTCAATGGCAGACAGGATCGTTTCCACCCAGGCGTCAGACTCTCCGCCAAGGTAAATGAACAAATCGCATTTCTGCACCCGCAGAATATCTGCCGGGGTTGGCTCGTAGGAGTGGGTTTCCGCGCCTGGCGGAAGCAGCAGAGAAACGTCGGCGTACCCGTCCCCCGCCGCCCGGGCGAAGTCGTAAGCCGGGAACACAGATGCCACCACTTGCAGCCGTCCATCTTTGGCCTCTGGAATCACCGGTCCGCAGCCGCAGAGCAGCGCAATGCAGACCAGTGCAGTCAAAATCCTTCTCATCGCAATAACCATACCTTTCCGTATATGATCATACTACGGAATGGAAATTTTTGCAACCCCATGTAAAAGAAACTTGACAAACTGCCGTATACGTAATATACTACAGGTAAAGGATCCTTTACATCTTGGCGGCCGCTGATTTTTGGAATGCAGCCTTTCCCAGCAAGGAGGTACTATGAAAAACCGCGTCGAACAGCTCCGGAAGGAACGCGGACTGAAACAAGAGGAGTTTGCCCGCCTCATCCGGGTCTCCCGCCAGACCGTCAGCTCGATCGAAACCGGACGCTACAGCCCATCCCTGGAGCTGGCCTTTGCCATCGCCGATTACTTCGGCTTACCGATTGAAGAAATCTTTCTCTATGAAAGGAGCGATTCTTATGAAAAAAAGTAACCTTTGGACGGGTATTGCCTTTGTTGCTGCTGCCATCCTCTGTGTTCTGATCGCGCTGCTTTTCGATACGCCCTTGGACAGCATCCTATGCGGTTTTGCCGGAGGTTTGGGTGCGCCTGGCCTTGTACAGATTTACAAGTATTTCAAATGGAGCCGTCCAGAAAACGCTGCCGAATACCAAGAGCGCATGGAAATGAAACAGATTGAGCTTCGGGACGAGCGGAAGGAGATGCTTCGCAACAAGGCGGGCCGTTATGCCTATATCTTCAATCTGCTGCTGACCTGTGCAGGGATACTGGCAGCTGCCCTCTTAGACCGCGTTGGTGTAATCGCCGCAGAAGCTTGGCTGTTTTGGACGATGGCGGGCTGGCTGCTTGTTCAATACTTCGCAGGGATTGCCATTTACCGGTTGCTGAGCCGGAAATACTGACGCACGATAAAAAGGATTCCACCATAGGAGGCAATGAAAGCCACGGGCTTCTATGGAGGGAGCATTATGGCACAACGAAAATGCCTGCCTTTGGCAGGCATTTTTGGTTATCTTTGTATAAGTTGAAATTTCTTCCGAAGCGGAAACCGCAGTTATAGACTGTGACGCCCGTTTGATTTCGCGGGCTATCGGTAACTTGGTGCAGAACAGCATCAACCAC
>JAAWGR010000145.1 GCA_022795445.1 Oscillibacter sp.
ACAAGGAAACGTGGGAACGGGTGCAGGAGTTACGGAAGAACAAGCGCCGCCCCACCAAGACGGGCAAGCACAGCATGTTTTCCGGGCTGGTGTACTGTGCTGACTGCGGCGCAAAGCTACATTATCGTACTGCCGCCAACTTTGAGGACAGGCAAAACCATTTTTGCTGTGCCAACTACAAGAGCAATACGGGCACCTGTTCCGCTCACTTTATCCGGGAGGTTGTTCTATCTGATATTGTGCTGGAACATCTGCGGCGGACGGTGCAATATGTCCAGGCCCACGAAGCGGAGTTTGTGCAAGCGGTGATGGATAAGAGTATGGCCGACCAAAAGCGGGAGACAGCGCAGAAGCGGCGGGAGCTGGCCCAGGCCGAGCGGCGTATATCGGATTTAGACGTGCTGTTTCAACGTATCTATGAGGACAATATCAGCGGGAAACTTTCAGACGAGCGTTTTTCCAAGCTGTCCAAGTCCTACGAGGACGAACAGCGCACACTGACGGAAAAGGCCAAGGTCCTCCATGCTGAATTGGACAAGGAACAGGCCCAGGCCGTGAACGTGGCGCAGTTTATCGCCCTGGTGAAGAAGTACAGCGAGATTGACACGCTTACCCCGGCCATTCTTAACGAGTTTATAGAGCGTATCAACGTACACGCCCCGGACAAATCCAGCGGACACCGCACCCAGCAGATTGACATTGTTTATAACTTCATTGGTATTCTCCCCACTCCCCAGGCAAAGGAAGAAGCGGCGTAGCCTCCCGACTACACCACTTCTTCAAGATAAAATACTTCCTTATGAGGCCCCCCGGTCCACGGCGACCGTTGTTTTTCCGCTGCCGGAGTTCCCGCGGAGAATCACCAAATGTCCCATGTTTTATCCCTTCAAAATATCCGTGTTTCGGTATTGGATTGCCTCTGCAAGGTGGACGGCACCGATGGTTTCTACACCGTCGAGGTCAGCAATCGTCCGGGCGACCCGCAGAATCCGGTCGTGGGATCGGGCGGTTAGCCCCATACGCTGGAAGGCATTTTTCATCAAGGTTTCACCAGCTTCGTCCAAACGGCAGTACACCCCTAACAGCGGCGGCGGGAGCTGCGCGTTACAAAGTGCCCCGGTGCCTGCCAAACGCTTCGACTGTAAGGCGCGAGCGGCGTCCACCCGCGCCTTGACAGACGCAGAATCTTCCGGTATTTCCCGGCGGCGCATAGCTTCGTACTCCACCGACGGCACGTTGACGTGGAGATCAATCCGGTCCAACAACGGTCCGGAAATTTTTTCCACATATCGGGTGACTTCCCGGTCGGAGCAGGTACAGCGCCGGTCAGGATGGCCCCGCCAGCCGCAGCGGCAAGGATTCATGGCACACACCAGCTGAAACCGTGCAGGCAGGCGCAGCGTTCCCCCAGCCCTGGCGACGGTGACTTCGCCGTCTTCCAGGGGCTGCCGCAAGGTTTCCAACACATCCCGATGGAACTCCGGCAATTCATCCAGAAACAGCACGCCGTTGTGGCAGAGGGAGATCTCGCCTGGGCGCATATTCGGCCCGCCGCCTGCCAGGGCGGAGGCAGAGGTGGTGTGGTGGGGGCTGCGGAAGGGCCTGCGGGTCAGGAGGGGGTGTTTCGGGTTGGTCAAACCAGCGACGGACCAGACGCCGGAGGCTTCCAATGCCTCTTCGCAGCCCATGTCCGGCAGGATAGAGGGCAGACGTTTTGCCAACATAGATTTGCCTGCGCCGGGAGAGCCGATCAGCAGGAGGTTGTGCCCGCCTGCGGCAGCAATTTCCAAGGCGCGTTTTACATTCTCCTGGCCCATTACGTCCCGAAGGTCTGGAAGGCCCGTTTCATCTGGTTTCGGCGTCCAGACAGGGGCAGGGGAGAGGAGAGCGTCGCCCTGTAGATGGGCTGTCAGTGTTTTCACATCCGGTACGCCGTAGACGGTCAAACCGCCCGCTAAAGTAGCCTCGGCAGCGTTTTCCTCTGGAACGAATAGCTGCTTAATGCCCGCTTTTTCTGCCGCCAGGGCCATGGGCAGTACGCCGGTAACGCGCCGCAGCGCACCGGTCAAGGACAGTTCTCCCAGGAAAGCTGCGTCTGGTGGAGGAACTGGCAGGTCGCCGTTTGCCGCTAAAATCCCGACGAAGATCGGCAGGTCGTAAATGGTCCCCGCTTTTTTCTGTCCAGCGGGGGCAAGGTTCACAGTGATGCGGCTGACAGGAAACCGCAGACCGCAGTTTTTCACCGCCGCCCGAACCCGCTCCCGGGCCTCCCGCACCGCTGCGTCAGGCAATCCCACGATATCAAACGCAGGCAGCCCGCCAGACAAAAAACATTCCGCACTTACCTCATAACCGCTGATGCCGTTAAGTCCCAAGGAACACACGGTTACAACCATCGCTGCAAACCTCCTCCAAGCCCTTGCTGGCGCAGGGACTTTTCCAAATCCGATAAAATCACAAAAGAAGAAAGAAGTATGTATTATTATCAGCTATTGTAGCATAAAACAGTGGGAGAGGAAAGGGTGTTCGGGGAAATTCCCGAAAAAATCTGGAAAAGGAAAGGTATCAATAGAAAAGAAAAAAATTTGTGCAAAAAATAACAAAGCTACGGTTTACATGGGAAATCAATCGTGCTATAATGACAACGCATGGAATTCGGGGAACCGGTTCTCGTGTGTTTGGAAACACGCTGCCTGGGGCAGCGATTTATAGGAGGTAAGTATATGGCAAGAAAGTTCAAGTCCATGGACGGTAACAACGCCGCTGCATATGTCAGCTACGCGTTTACCGA
>JAAWGR010000033.1 GCA_022795445.1 Oscillibacter sp.
GAACTTCCCGGCGTCGTCCCGGCTGAAGCCGAAGACCAGCTGGGTCAGGTCGTTGGAGCCGAAGGAGAAGAAGTCGGAGATCGGCGCGATCTCATCAGCGCACATAGCGGCGCGGGGGATCTCGATCATGTTGCCCACCTTATACTTCAGGTCGGAACCGGCCTCTTTGATCAGGGCGTCCGCCACGCTGGTGACGATGCTCTTCACATACGCAAACTCCTTCAGTTCGCCCACCATGGGAATCATGATCTCGGGGACCAGGTCCCACTCCGGATGCCGGGCTTTGACCGCCAGGGCGGCTTTGATCACGGCCCGGGTCTGCATTCTGGCAATCTCCGGGAAAGTGACGCTCAGCCGGCAGCCGCGGTGGCCCATCATGGGGTTGAACTCATGCAGCCCAGCGATAATAGCTTTGATCTCTTCTATGGTCTTGCCCATATCCTTGGCCAGCAGCGCAATATCAGCCTCTTCGGTGGGGACGAACTCATGCAGCGGGGGGTCCAGGAAACGGATGGTGACCGGCAGGCCCTCCATGGCCTCATAGATACCCTCAAAGTCGCTCTGCTGCATGGGTTCCAGCTTTGCCAGAGCCTTCTCGCGCTGCTCTACGGTGTCGGAACAGATCATTTCCCGGATCGCAGGGATACGCTCCTCATCAAAGAACATATGCTCCGTGCGGCACAGGCCGATGCCCTGTGCGCCGAACTTCCTGGCCTGCGCGGCGTCGTAGGGGGTATCGGCATTGGTACGGACCTGGAGGCGGCGGTATTTGTCTGCCCAGGCCATCACGCGGGCGAACTCGCCGCCGATGGAGGCTTCCACGGTGGGAACAGAGCCGTTATAAATATAGCCGGTAGAACCGTTGATGCTGATCCAGTCGCCCTCGCGGAAGGTCTTGCCGGACAGCTCAAACTGCTTGTTCTCCTCATCCATCTTGATGTCGCCGCAGCCGGAAACGCAGCACTTGCCCATACCCCGGGCCACGACGGCCGCGTGGGAAGTCATGCCGCCGCGGACGGTCAGGATGCCCTGGGCAGCCTTCATGCCCTCAATGTCCTCCGGGGAAGTCTCCAGGCGCACCAGCACGACCTTTTCGCCGTTGGCGGCCCATTCCTTGGCGTCCTCCGCGGTAAACACGATGCGGCCGCTGCCTGCGCCCGGGGAGGCGCCCAGGGCCTTCCCCAGCAGCTCGCTCTTCTTCAGCGCCTCGGCGTCAAACTGGGGATGCAGCAGGGTATCCAGGGAGCGGGGGTCGATCATGGCGACGGCCTGCTTTTCGGAGATCTGACCCTCGTCCACCAAATCGCAGGCAATCTTCAGCGCAGCGGCGGGGGTTCTCTTACCGTTACGGGTCTGGAGCATGTAAAGTTTGCCGTTCTCTACCGTAAACTCCATATCCTGCATATCGTGGTAGTGGTCCTCCAAGATCTTGCACACGTTCTCAAACTGGGAGAACGCCTCGGGGAACTTGTCGGCCATCTCCTGGATGGGCATGGGGGTACGGACACCCGCGACGACGTCCTCGCCCTGGGCATTGGTCAGGAACTCGCCGAACAGCTTCTTCTCACCAGTAGCGGGGTTGCGGGTGAACGCCACGCCGGTGCCGCAGTCGTCGCCCATGTTGCCGAAAGCCATGGACTGGACGTTGACGGCAGTGCCCCAGGAATAGGGGATATCGTTGTCCCGGCGGTAGACGTTGGCGCGGGGGTTATCCCAAGAGCGGAAGACGGCCTTGACGGCGCCCATAAGCTGATCCTTGGGGTCGACAGGGAAGTCGGCGCCGACTTTCGCTTTGTATTCGGCCTTGAACTGGCTGGCCAGCTCCTTCAGGTCCTCCGCGGTGAGGTCGACGTCCTGGGAGACGCCCTTTTCCTCTTTCATTTTATCGATGAGCTGCTCGAAATACTTCTTGCCCACTTCCATCACAACATCGGAATACATTTGGATAAAGCGGCGGTAGCAGTCCCAGGCCCAGCGGGGGTTGTTGGACTTCCGGATGAGGACCTGCACCACGTCCTCATTGAGGCCGAGGTTGAGGATGGTGTCCATCATACCGGGCATCGAAGCCCGTGCGCCGGAGCGGACGGAAACGAGGAGGGGGTTCTCCAGGTCGCCGAACTTCTTGCCAGTGATGGCTTCCATCTTTTCCACATACTGCATGATTTCGGCAAAGATCTCGTCGTTGACCTTCTGGCCGTCCTCATAGTATTGGGTGCAGGCTTCAGTCGTAATGGTGAAGCCCTGGGGAACGGGCAGGCCGATGTTCGTCATCTCGGCCAGGTTTGCGCCCTTGCCGCCCAGCAGCTCACGCATGTTGGCGTTGCCCTCTGTGAAGAGGTAGCAGAATTTTTTGCTCATGTTCATTCCTCCGTAAAAATTTGGTTGGATTTTGAAGTATTCAAAGCAGTAACGTCAAAAAGCAGCGCTTCTATTATAATCGGTAGCTTTTGGAAAAACAATGCATAAATAGCATAAGAAATCAACAATATTATCACCTATTCTGACGAATTCCAGACAATCCCCCTCCGCCCATCCCCCATTTTGCTCCTCAGAGCGGGGAAAGGTTTGCAAAAATGCCGCGGTTTGTTTACAAAATGTTTATATCCATCCATTGACAAGGGAGGGCCGCGGTGGTAAACTCCTTTTAGCACTCAAAGAAAAGGAGTGCTAAAACCATCAAAACCAATCGCTTCTCGCGTGGGAGTGTGCATCGTGGAGCTGACAGAACGAAAACGGCAAATACTAAAGGTCGTGGTGGAATCCTACATCCGAACCGCAGAACCTGTGGGGTCGAAAGCCATCGCCGCCGCCATGGCCGGGAGCGTCAGCTCCGCCACCATCCGCAACGAGCTGGCCGAGCTGGCCGAACAGGGTTACTTGGAACAGCCTCACACCTCTGCCGGGCGGATGCCTTCCCCCAAGGGCTACCGGCTGTACGTCAACGAACTGATGGAACAGCAGCGGCTGTCCGCGGCGGAGGCCGAGAAGATCAACCAAGCTTTACAGGTGAAAATGGAGGAGCTGGACCGGCTCCTGTCCCAGGCGGGACGGGCCGTGTCCGCCCTGATGCGTTACCCGGCCTACCTCACCGCTGCCCGCAGCGGTGCGGAAACCGCCCGGCGCTTTGAGGTGCTGCCAGTGGACGAGTGGAGCTGCATCGTGGTGATGATGACCGGCGAGAGCCGCGTCAAGAGCCATCTGCTGCGCCTGCAATTGAAGGTCGAACCGGAACAGCTGCCCAGTTTGGCAGCGTTCCTCAACAGCCGCTTCACCGGCGTCGCCGCGCCGGAGATGAACGAGCGGCTGCTCTCCGCGGCAGACCAGCTGAGCCCCCAGCTGTTCCTGCTGCTGTCCCAGATTGTAAGCTATGCGTCGGATACGCTGGAAGAGGCCGGACAGCGGGAAATTTACACCGCCGGAGCCAGCCAATTGCTGAAGCTGCCGGAGTTCCGGGACGCCGACAAGGCCCATGAACTGATGAGCTTTCTTGCAGACAGCAAAGAGGACCTGCCCATCCCGGAGACGGCCCAGGGGATGGAGATTTTGATCGGCCCGGAGAATGTCAGCGCTGCGCTGAAGGACACCAGCGTCGTGGTTACCGGGTACGACATCGGCGGCGGGATGCGGGGGCTGATCGGTGTGGTGGGCCCCACGCGGATGGATTACGCGGCAGTGGCCGCACGGCTCTCCGGATTCGCGGAGGGGCTGACGCGGCTGTTTGGAAAACAGGAATTACCCCCAAAGGAGGAACCATAAATGAGTGAAGAGACCAAGCGTCCTGAGGAGGAAACCCAGGACGTACAAGACGTACAGGACGTTCCGGAAGCCCAGGAGGCCGCAGAAGAAGAAGCGCCCCAGCCTGAGGAAGCAAAGGGTAAGGAAAAGGGCCGGAAGAAAAAGGAAAAGGGCATTACCTTCACCCGGGAACAGGCGGAACAGATGGAGCTGGCGGTCAAGCAGCTGGAGTCCACAAAGGACCAGTTCGCCCGCCTTGCCGCCGAATACGATAATTACCGCAAGCGCACAGCGAAGGAAAAGGATTCCCTCTATCAGGACGCAAAAGCGGATACGATCAAAGAATTCCTGGCGGTGTACGACAACCTGGAACGGGCCGCCAACGCCGAGGGCGACGACGATTCCCCCCACAAGAAAGGGCTGGAAATGATTTTCAGCCAATATAAGGAAATCCTCAAAAAGCTGGGCGTGACCGAAATTGAGGCCCAGGGCCTGCCCTTCGACCCGGAACGGCATAACGCCGTCATGCACGTTGAGGACGAGAATTTTGGGGAAAATATCGTGTCCCAGGTGTTCCAGGCCGGATTCCTGCTGGGCAGCAAAGTCATCCGCCATGCCATTGTCCAGGTGGCCAATTGAGAACGCAAGCGCTTTATCCATTCCCTATTAAAGCGAAAAACGTAAATTTTTCATAGATTTTAGGAGGCAGTTATTATGTCTAAAGTAATCGGTATTGATCTGGGTACCACCAACTCCTGCGTCGCCGTTATGGAAGGCGGCGAGGCCGTCGTCATCGCCAACGCCGAAGGCAACCGCACCACCCCCTCTGTCGTCGCCTTCTCCAAGACCGGCGAGCGCATGGTGGGCCAGGTCGCCAAGCGCCAGGCCATCACCAACCCCGACCGCACCATCTCCTCCATCAAGCGCGAGATGGGCTCTGACTATAAAGTCACCATCGACGGCAAGGCTTCTACCCCTCAGGAAATCAGCGCCATGATCCTTCAGAAGCTTAAGTCCGACGCTGAGAGCTACCTGGGCGGCCCCGTGACCGAAGCCGTCATCACCGTCCCCGCCTACTTCACCGACTCTCAGCGCCAGGCCACCAAGGACGCCGGCCGCATCGCTGGCCTGGACGTCAAGCGCATCATCAACGAGCCTACTGCCGCCGCGCTGGCTTACGGCGTCGACAAGGAACAGGCCCAGAAAATCATGGTCTACGACCTGGGCGGCGGTACCTTCGACGTGTCCATCCTGGATATTGACGACGGCGTGATTGAGGTTCTGGCTACCGCCGGCAACAACCGCCTGGGCGGCGACGATTTTGACGAATGCGTCATGAAGTGGCTCGTCAGCGAGTTCAAGCGTACCGACGGCGTGGATTTATCCACCGATAAGGTCGCCATGCAGCGCCTGAAGGAAGCCGCTGAAAAGGCAAAAATTGAACTCTCCGGCGTCACTACCTCCAACATCAACCTGCCCTATATCACTGCCGACGCCACCGGTCCCAAACACCTGGACGTCACCCTCAGCCGCGCCAAGTTCAACGAGCTGACCTCCCATCTGGTGGACGCCACCATGGGCCCCGTGCGTCAAGCAATGAGCGACGCCGGTCTTAAGCCCTCCGACCTGTCCAAAGTTCTGCTGGTGGGCGGCTCCAGCCGTATCCCCGCCGTTCAGGACGCTGTGAAGAATTTCACCGGCAGCGATCCTTTCAAGGGCATTAACCCCGACGAGTGTGTCGCCATGGGCGCAGCCCTCCAGGCCGGCGTGCTGACCGGCGATGTGAAGGGCCTGCTGCTGCTGGACGTGACCCCGCTGTCCCTGGGCATCGAGACGCAGGGAGGTGTCATGACCCGCCTGATCGACCGTAACACGACCATCCCGGTGAAAAAGAGCCAGGTGTTCTCCACCGCCGCTGACAACCAAACCAGCGTGGAGGTCAACGTTCTGCAAGGCGAGCGCGAGATGGCCGCGGCGAATAAATCCCTGGGCCGCTTCCACCTGGACGGCATCGCGCCTGCCCGCCGCGGCGTGCCCCAGATCGAAGTTACCTTCAACATCGACGCCAACGGCATCGTCGAAGTTTCCGCCAAGGACCTGGGCACCGGCCAGGAGCAGCACATTACCATCACGTCCTCCTCCAACATGAGCAAGGAAGACATTGAGAAGGCTGTGAAGGAAGCGGAGCAGTATGCCGCCCAAGACAAGAAGCTGAAGGAAGACGTCGAGACCCGCAACCAGGCCGACCAGATGGTCTACCAGTGCGAGAAGACCCTAACCGATATGGGCGACAAAATCCCCGCTGACGATAAGGGCAAGGTTCAGGGCGCCCTCGACAAGCTGAAGGAAACCCTCAAGGGCAATGACACCGCCGCTATCAAGGCCGATACGGAGGCGCTGACCCAGGCTTTCTACGCGGTGAGCGAAAAACTGTACCAGCAGGCCAATCCCCAGGGCGCGCAGCCCGGTCCTGACGCCGGAGCCTCCCAGGAGGGTGAGTTCTACGACGCCGATTACAAGGTCGTGGACGACGACGAGCAGAAATAAACAACACGGCTTCACGGGGGACGGGGATGCGATATCCCCGCCCCTTTGACGGCGCATAACGGTTCTTTTCAGGAAGCCGGAACGTCCTCATTCCGGAGCATTTTTGGAGGAAATTATGGCAGAGCAGAAACGCGATTTTTATGAAGTCCTGGGCGTAAACAAGGGCGCTTCGGATGAAGAAATCAAAAAAGCATACCGCAAACTTGCAAAGGCAAACCATCCCGACCTCAACCCCGGCGACAAGGACGCCGAGGCTCGGTTCAAGGAAATCAACGAGGCCTACGAGATCCTCTCCGACCCAACGAAAAAAGCCCGGTATGACCAATACGGCCACGCAGGGGTAGATCCCAACTTCGGCGCGGGCGGCGGCTTCGACGGAAGCTTCGACTTCGGCGACCTGGGGGACATCTTCGGCAGCTTTTTCGGCGGCTTCGGCGGCGGACGCCGGGCCAACCCCAACGCCCCGCAAAGAGGCGAGAGCATCCGTATGTCCCTGACAATCAGCTTCGAGGAGGCCGCTTTCGGGTGCGAGAAATCCGTCACCATCGACCGGGCAGAATCCTGCCCCACCTGCCAAGGCACCGGCTGCGCGCCCGGCACTACGCCGGAAACCTGTCCCGAGTGCCACGGTACCGGCACCGTCCAGGTCCGGCGGCAGACGCCTATGGGTATCTTCGCCTCCACCACCGCCTGCACCCGCTGCGGCGGCCGGGGCAAGATCATCCAGCAGCCTTGTAAGGACTGTCGTGGCGCAGGCACTGTCCGGGGACGGAAGACCATCCAGGCCAGCATCCCCGCCGGCATCGACAACGGGCAGACTATCTCCATCCGCGGCCAGGGCAGCGCCGGGAAAAACGGCGGCCCCGCAGGGGACCTGCTCATCACTATCACCGTGCGGCCCCATGAGGTATTCCGCCGGGAGGGCACTTCCGTGCTGCTGAAGGTGCCTGTGACTTTCACCCAGGCTGTGCTGGGCGCGGAGCTGGAAATCCCGACGATTGACGGGAAAGTCAAATACGACCTCCCGGAGGGCACCCAGAGCGGCACGACCTTCCGCCTCAAAGGCAAGGGCATTCCGTCCATCAACGGCCGGGGCCGGGGGGACCAATATGTGACCGTTTACATCGAAACCCCAAAGGGCCTGAACCGGGAGCAGAAAGACGCGCTGAAAAAGTTTGCGGAAACCATGGGCGAAGGCGGCGGTTTTGAGGAACGGAAGAAATTTTTCAAGAAAAAGAAGTGAGCGAGGATGTATCTAGCGGACTATCATGTACACTCCCGGATCTCTCCGGATTCCGCCGCGCCGATGGCCGACATGGCAAGGGCGGCGCTGGCGGCGGGGCTTGACGAGCTTTGTTTTACCGACCATGTGCAGCCGGTAGCGCTGGGCACGGGCGCCCGTCCGGCATTTTACGACTGGGCGGCGCTGCTGGCAGAATTTGACCTTGCCCGCGCGGAGCTGGGGGACCGGATCAGCCTCCGACTGGGCATCGAGCTGGGCGACGCGGGCATTGATGTGCCGCATACGGAAAAACTTCTTTCCAACATGCCGCCGATGGACTTTATCATCGGTTCTGTGCATATGCTTCCGGAGAGCTGGGGGTGTACCAACTTGTACCTGTTCGATCCGAAGGATGAAGAGGAAGCTTACAAGGGCATTGCGGCATATCTGGAGGAAGTGCGGACGCTGGCGCAGTGGGGAAACTTCTCCGTGCTGGGCCATTTGACCCTGCCGCTGCGGTACCTAAATGAGAACCGCGGGTTCCAGCTTACATTTGACCGGTTTGAGGACGAGGTGCGGGAGATCCTGCAAATTCTCGTCGACCGGGGACGCGGCATCGAGCTGAACACCAACCGGGGCAATGCGCCGCTCCCAGGCGAGAAGTGGCTGCGGCTTTACCGCTCGCTGGGCGGGGAAATCCTTACGCTGGGTTCGGACGCGCATCATCCGGAAATGGTTGGATGCCGCATCCGGGAAAGCCTGGAGCTCCTCAAGGCGTGCGGATTTACCAGATTCTGCACATTCCGAAAGATGGAGCCGGTTTGGCATAAACTATGATTGATTTTTTGTCGAATTTGGCGTAAAATAAGGATTGTTGTGCCCGCTGGGCGCGGGCAGTCGGTTTACACAACGCCAAATAAGGCAAAGGGGGAACGAACATGGCGGGACCCAGAGGTTACAGCAGCTATCGGGGCCGCGTGTCCAAATTAAAAGTCGCGCTGGCGGTTTTGCTGGTGTTGGTGATTTTTGCGGCAGGCGCCGTGATTTATTTGCAGCGCTACTGCATTGTTTACGACGAAGAGGGACGGCCGGTAATGAAGCTGCCCTGGCTGGAAGAAAATGAACCGCCTCCGTCCAACATTCATGCCACCACGGAGCCGGAAGACCCGGTGGTCGTTATTGCCGACCCGGTGGAACCGCCTCCCGAGGAAGTCGAGACCATCCTTCCGCTTACAATCTTTTCCCTGCCCAGCGAGGCGCTGACAGCGGCAAAGTGGGAAGCTGCTTTCGCGGCAAAACCGGAGAATGGCAACGCTGTGGTCCTGACCATGAAGGACAGCGCGGGCGTAATCTACTACGACGCGGCCGGGGCCGTCTCCGGCGCGGTGAAGACCCAGGCCGATACGGCGGCGGCGCTGGCGGCGGTTACAGGGCAGGAAGACCTTTATACCATTGCGCGGCTGGGATGCCTGCACGATTCCCGGGCAGCCAAGGCGGACGTCAACGGCCGGGGACTGAAAAATACAGGCGGGTATATTTTCTACGACCAGAAAAATACCCAGTGGCTGGACCCCAGCAAACAGGGGACGCGGGACTATCTGGCAGGGATGGCGCAGGAACTGGCGGCGATGGGATTCGATGAAATCCTGTTGACTGACGTGAGCTATCCGACGGCAGGCAAGCTGACCAAGATCGCATATGGTGACATCCCCAAGGAGGAGAATCTTGCGGGTTTGGTGGAGGCCCTGCACACGGCGCTGGAGCCTTATGACGTGGCGCTGTCTATTGAGGTGTCGGGCTCCACTGTCTCCACGGGTAAGGACGAAGTTGCAGGCATCAACCTCGCCAAAATCCTTCCATGGGTGGACCGGGTTTACGCGGAGTCTGCGGCGGAGAACGTCGAAACTTATCAAACAGTCCTCTCTCTGATGGCGGAGGACGTTGTGTTCGTTCCGGAGCTGGCAGCAGACGACCCGACGGTAACGGGAGATAAGTGGGTCCTTACGTCCTAACCAACCATGCCCGGCTGGCAACCGGAACCCGGCTGGCGGCCGATCCCCCTGACGGGAACCCAAGGGCTTTGCCCTTGGGTCTTTTTTCGTTTTAGGGGTTGACAAATCGTGGCAGACATGGGAGACTGAAAGCACGACGTACCAGAAAGGAGATATTGCGTGAGTAAAGATCACAAATTTACCAGCAGCTGGGGATTCGTGCTGTCCGCCGTAGGCTCTGCCGTGGGCATGGCCAACGTCTGGGGCTTTCCAGCAAAAATGGGTTCCTATGGAGGAAGCGCCTTCCTGTTCGCCTACCTCGTTTTCATCATCCTCTTCGGCGTGGTGGGACTCTCCGCCGAATATGCCGTGGGCCGCAGGGCCCGTACCGGAACACTCGGCTCCTACGAAATGGCGTGGGCAAGCCGGAGGCCCTCGCTTGGCCGGGCCGGAGGACTGCTGGGCTGGCTGCCTCTGGCTGGCTCCATGTGCATCGCCATCGGCTACGCCGTTATCATCTCTTATGTGCTGAAAGCGTTTGCCAACTCCATTGACGGCTCGCTGATGCACGTCGACACCGCCGGATGGTTTGAATCCTTCTCCCTGAACAGTTATTCCGTCATACCGTTCCACGCCATCGTCGTGATCGGTACGTTGCTGACGTTGCTTTTGGGCGCAAAAAGCATCGAAAAATCCAACAAGATCATGATGCCTCTGTTCTTTGTGATCTTCGCCATATTAGCGGTGCGGGTAGCGTTCCTGCCAGGGGCGGCGGATGGATACCGCTACATGTTCCTTCCCCGCTGGAAGGAACTGCTGGACCCAATGGTCTGGATCTGGGCCATGGGACAAGCTTTCTTTTCCCTCTCCATCACCGGCAGCGGCATGATTGTCTACGGCGCGTACCTGGGTAAGGAGGAAGATGTCGCCGCGCTGGCAAAACGCACCGCTTTGTTTGACACCATCGCGGCTATGGTGGCGGCGCTGGTGATCATCCCCGCCTGCTTCGCTTACGGATTGGATGTAGGGTCGGGGCCGTCGCTGCTGTTTGTGACCCTGCCGCGCATCTTGCAGGACATCCCCCTGGGACGGCTGTTCGCCATCATCCTGTATACGGCTATGATCTTCGCCGGCGTCAGCTCTCTGCAAAACATGTTTGAGGCTGTCGGGGAATCGCTGCTGCACCGGTTCCCGAAACTCAACCGGAAAATCGTATTGGCGCTCTTGTGTGCGGTATGCTTGGGCATTGGTCTGCATATGGAGCCCATCTTCCAATGGGGGCCGTGGATGGACATTGTATCCATTTACATCATCCCCATCGGCGCGACGCTTGGGGCCGTGTCCTGGTTCTGGATGATGAAGCGGGAAGACTTGTTGGACGAGGTGGGCCAAGGGGCGAAAAAGCCGCCCTCTGCGCTGTGGTACAACGTGGGGCGTTACGTCTATGTCCCCTGTGCGGTGATCCTATGCCTGGTGGCCCTGCTGATGCAAGTGGCATTTTGAAACAATCCCAAAAAAGCCGTCCGACCAAAGTCGGACGGCTTTTTTATTATCCACTGTAAGGTCCTGGATTCAAACAGGACGGCGGACGCAAGCCCCTATGGCTCTTACACCAAGCCGCTCAGCGTCTCCGGATTGCCCGCCGGATGGCTTTCTCCAAACGGGTATCCGGGCTGTCCCATATTTCAGGATCGTCAGGATCGCTTCTAGCCCCCAGTATGCTGCATATGGCTACGGTGATTCCCCCAATAACGGAAACAATTTTTAAATAACGCAAAATACCCAGGTCGCGCTCATACAGTTTGACGGCGTCCTCCACCGAATAGGCGGAACCCTTTTTCAGCTTCTTTATGATTTTATTAACCGCTTTCTCCTCCATGTAGTCCTCGGGAAACTCATCCCAGTGTTCGCCTTCCGCGATCTCTTCCAGCAGCTGCTGGTTTGTGCCGGTAAGCTTCACCATGACGCGGTTGATGATCTTCGCCGCGATTGCGGCAGCAATTGCGCTGCCGTATACATAGAGCGCGGCATCCGTGTCGGGCGATTCCTTGATAAACCAGGCACACCAGACGCCCCAGGCGATCAGGCAGCCATACGCTGAGTGCCATCTGAACAAAGCCTCCTGGGAATGGATGTATATGGCTTCTTCCGGGCTGTACTGTTTCAAGTTGCGGTTGCCGAAGATTTGGTTGGCGATGATCGAAATGGGGATGGAGAGGGCAAGATACAGGTAAAACCCTATGTTATGGGGGATAAGAAACACAAGCGCCAGGATAATTACTTCATCAAAGATCTCAAGCAGGGCGAAGAAAGCAATGATCGCACCGATGATAAACCTGCCGGTCCTGGCCGTGATGACCTCCCAGGCAGTCCATCGGGGGTAGCCGTCTTTGCCGATTTTTAATTTTTTCATGACCTCTTTCCTTTCGTCTCGTAAATTTGGAAGCACTGGGGAGAAACATTCAAAAACGCCCCCATTCCTTGCTCTATGATAATAAGTAACATCGGAGCCGGGTTTGGTTTTATTTTTTCAGACAATTTTTTGCTGCATCTCCGAATTTTGGGAGAATTTACAATTTTTTTAAAAATTTCTGTCGTAAACGACAAATCGAAAAATTTTGCCGACCTTTTTTCCCAGAAAATAAAACCAAACAGGTCCCTCAAGTTACTTAAATAATAGACCGGCAAATTCCAGGAAGGGAAAACGCCTAAAACAGAAGGAGGATTTTTATGAAAAACAGACGATTCCGCCGCCTGACGGCTCTGGCCTGTGCTCTTGCGCTGTGCCTCACGCTGTCACCGGCCGTCAGTGCGGCGGAAGCCCCAGCTGTCTCCAAAAACATCAGCAAGCAAGACTATTCCACCACCGCATCCCCTGTCACATCCTACCTATACGCCAATTCAGCCGGCGGCGTGACCCGGGTGGAGTACATCAGCGGCAAGATTGTGGTCGAGGACTATGACAGCTCGTTTCACCTCACCAGCAGCCGCAGCATTCCTATGGAACTCTCCAAATGGGGCGGATTTTTCGCCGGGAAGGATTACAACTTCTTCATCTTCGGCCAGAACAATCCCCAGGAGAGCGACAGCGTGGAAGTTATCCGCGTCGTCAAGTACTCCAAAGACTGGCAGCGCCTTGGGCAAGCCAGCATGAAGGGCGCAAACACCCAAAACCCCTTTGAGGCAGGCTCCCTCCGCTGCGACGAGTACAACGGCTATCTGTTCGTACAGACCTGTCACACCATGTATAAAACGCCCCTTGATAACTATGCCTACAACCACCAGGCGAACCTTACGTTCTCCGTGAATCAAAGCAGCATGACCATTACAGATTCGTTCTATGAAATCGCCAACGAGATGTATGGCTATGTGTCCCACTCCTTCAACCAGTTCCTCATCGTGGACCAGGACGGCAAAGTTGTTACCATCAACCATGGCGACGGCGGCGAGACTCGGGGCGTCACGTTCATGAAGTACTACAGCGACGCAGGTGACGGCAAATTCACCGACAGCTCCTACATGAACCGGATCGGCAGCTGGATGAATATGTTCCCCTTCGGCGGAGCTTCCGGGAACAACACCACCGGCGCATCCATCGGCGGCTTGACGGAAACCAGCACCCACTACATCTTTGCATACAACTATGACGGCAACGCCTCCGGGAGAGGCAACCGCACCATATACCTCCAAGCGATGAAAATTTCGGACGGCACCAGCAAAATATACAAAATCAGCAACGACAACATCAACACCACCACCCCCGTCCTGGCGTCTGCAGGCGGCGACGGCGGCTATTTGCTCTTTAATGAGAAGAGCGGCTACACCGTCACGGATGAGCTGATTTACATCAAATACGGCGCTGACGGCGCACCCTCCGAAATGAAGAGCACCACGGCTCCGCTCTCTGACTGCCAGCCCATCCCCTTCAACGGCAAAGCAGTCTGGTATGTTACCAACAACTCCGGCCCCGTCTTCTACGGCCTCGACGACGCCGGCGCAACGGTCCTCGGCGGCGCAGCCCCCACGACGCCAGCCACACCGGAGACTCCTGCAGCACCAACTACCCCTGCAGCACCAACTACCCCTGAAACACCAACTACCCCTGAAACACCAACTACCCCTGAAACACCTTCTCCCCCTGAAACACTCTCTGCTCCGGAGACCTCCGGTACCCCCAAGGTGACAGCTGGTGAAAAGGGCAGCCTGACGGTCAACATCATGTATGCGCGCAAAGTTTTCGGCACGCTTTATGTTGCCGCAGACGGAACACTCACCGTCAACGGCCCGGATCTCGACAAGATGGGCACAGGCTACATCGGCGCGGGCAACGATTGGGCCATTAAGGCCGACCAGAGCCTATGGAGTTGGTATTCCAAGCTCCCAAACAAACCTGTAAAGCTGATGGACAACGTTCAGGACGCCTGTTTTGAAAGTACCTATAACAATCTGGTCCTGAAAACAGATGGCACTCTTTGGGAGTTCCAAGGGGAAAACTACACCAATCCGGTAAAGCTTCTGGACAATATCAAGCAAATTTCCGGTGAATTTGGCAAGCAGTACGCCGTAACCATGGACAACCGCCTGCTGTTCCGGGATACTCAAAACGGCAAGAAAACCTTTACCGCCATGCTCTCCAACATTGCCGCCGTGGATATCAACATCATGGGCGACCTCACCTTCCTGATTGATACCTCTGGCGCGCTCTACTACCTTGGTTCCATCCGCGGAGGCCCCAGCACAACCACACCGGTGAAACTTATGGAAAACATCGTCGCATGCAGCGCGGACAGCTGCAAGGCCCTTTCCAGCGGCGGCGTCCTTTACGGTTTTACCGACAGCACCTCCGCCCCCACGCGCTTGGGGAGTAATATCCTATATCTTTCGGACGGGGTCGCAATCGGAAAAGACGGCTACCGGTATGATAGCGCTTATGAAGAAGGGTACGGCTATTCCACATTGAGCAAATCGGATTTCTTCGGCAAGCTGCTGCTTCCGGATACTTCCGCCATCCCCTCTCCATCCAACGCAGTCAATCCCCAAAACGCCACGCCTAAGACTCCTAGTACCCCCGCGACTCCCAACACGCATGAAACTCCCACAAACACCCCGGGAACTAATTCCAACAACAACACAGCTTCTGAGAGCAATTCCCAGCAAAACTCCCAGATCTATCAGGCAATGATCGCGCTGAAAGCGAAGTATCCAGAGGGTACCCGCTGGACAAATGACAACTCTTATTCATGGCATGGCGGGATTTATTCCAGAGGAAACGGCTGCGTCGGTTTTGCATTTATGCTCAGTGATGCGGCCTTTGGCGAACTTCCCGCCCGAAAACTCACCAGCTTTGCGTACTCGGACGTTCGGGTTGGCGACATCCTGCGGATGAACAATGACACCCACAGCGTCATTGTCCTGGAAGTTTATGACGATCATGTAATCGTCGCGGAAGGGAATTTTAACCAATCGGTCCATTGGGGACGTTCGATCCCCAAAGCGTCGGTAACGGCGTCGAATTACCTGTTAACCCGCTATCCCGAAAACAACGGGGACGTTGCAACGCAGACGCCTTCCACTCCTGAAACCTCCAACACGCCCACAACGCAAACCAATCCCTTCACCGACGTGCCCGACAACGCGTACTATAAAGACGCTGTTATGTGGGCTTTGGAAAACGGCATCACCACCGGCGTAACCGCCACCCAGTTCCAGCCCAACGCCACCTGCACCCGCGGGCAGGTCGTTACCTTCCTCTGGCGCGCCAAAGGCTGCCCGGAACCAAAAACAAAAACCAACCCCTTCACCGACGTCTCCTCCTCCGGTGCCTTTTATAAGGCCATCCTCTGGGCTTATGAGAACAACATCACCACCGGCACCACCGCCACCACCTTCAACCCCAACGGCACCTGTACCAGCGGCCATGTGGTGACCTTCCTCTGGCGCGCCGACAACCAGCCCAGCGCCTCCAGCTCCAGCCCCATCGCCAGCGCCAACCCCGGCAAATACTTCACCAACGCCGTCGCTTGGGCAGAGTCCAACGGCCTCCTGCGGAGGACTGGCAAAACCTTCTCCCCCACCGCCCAATCCCCACGGGCCGATATTGTAACCTACCTTTACCGCGATATCGCTGGTTAATTGGTAAAAATTATATGTTCGGTCAGGTGTGCTTGCCAAATATCGTTTTTTGTGGTATCCTGTAAAAAAAGCCAGCCTGACCCGAACCATCGCCTCCGTTCAATGCCTCCCACCCTTAAAGGGAGGCGTTGGATGGGGAGAAAGGGTTCGCTCTTATGACTTTCTATAACTGGATTCGGGCCTGCCTCCTGGCGGACGCCGCTTCCGTGGATGTAGGCGGTCGGCTTCCGCTTACTTTTTTACAAGGGACGGATGATCATGGAGCAAACCAGCAAGCAAAACGAGCTACTCGAACTGATTCCCAAATGTCTGGACGACGATGCCAACGCGAAAGAATCCCTGGTGCTGATGATCCAGAACCAGATATTCTATCACTGCCGCAAAATGCTCAAAAACGAGGATGATGCTCTGGATGCGACCCAGGACATCCTTGTGACTGTACTCAGCAGCCTCCACACCCTTCGGGAGCCGACAGCCTTCTGGTCCTGGCTGAACCAAGTCACGGCCAATACCTGCTGCAACATCCTGCGCCGGGAAAACTGGGAACAGAGTTTTGGGGATGAAGAGGTCCTCCGTCTGATGAACGCTTATGAAGACCTGGACGACCAAATGATCCCGGAAAAAATTCTCGACACCGAAGAAAACCGCCGCATGATTGTCGAGCTTGTGGACTCCCTCCCTGCACCACAACGGCTGTGCGTGCTGATGTACTACTATGACCAGATGCGCATACGGGACATCGCCGTCGCCCTTGAAACCTCGGAAAATACCATCAAAAGCCGCCTGAACTACGCCCGTAAGGCCATTAAAGAAGGCGTCGACCGTTATACAGCCCAGGGCTTCAAACTCTACGGTCTCTCGCCGCTGCCCTTCCTGCAATACTTTCTTCAGCAGGAAGCCTCCGAGTGCATCCTCTCCCCCGCTGCGGCCGAGACCGTGGGGAAGGCTGTCCTTACGGCAGGCGCTGGGGTTGCCGGAGCTGCCGCCGCTCTTGGCGGCGGCTCCGCTACGGTCGGCGTAACCATTGCGTTGACAAAGGTCGCAGGCGGCGTGGTCATCCACAAAGGCCTTTTGGCCCTGGCTGGGCTGGCCCTGGCAGGAAGCGTGGGCGGCGGCGTACTGCTCCACCCAACTCCGCTGCCGGAACCAGCCCCGCCTGCTGTTATCACCGAAACCCCCACGCCTTCCCAGACCATCCCCCAACATCCCGCAGATTTGGCCAGCGGGGGTCTTTTGGAAGATAACGCGCAAGATGTGCCCGCGCCTCCAGCTTATGTGGAGACGACGCCCTCGGCGACAGGGAGTCCCAGCCGCCCAGCGATGCCCACAGGACCGGTAGTCAGCCTGGGCGCACCGGAAAACTGGCTTTCCCCAGAGACATCTTCAGAGCCGGAGGACGATGACCGTCCAGACAGGGGGGCCTCCAGCTATGAGCCGGTGCCGGATTCCACCCCGGAACCCGAACCCGAACCGGAACCAGATCCCCAACCCGAACCGGAACCCGAACCGGAACCCGAACCGGAACCGGAACCCGAACCGGAACCCGAACCGGAACCTGTGACGCCTCCAAAACCGACGCCTGATCGCGACCCCTCTCCTGCACCAATCCCAGTTCCTGACCCCACGCCGGAACCCGAACCGAAACCGGAACCCGAACCGGAACCCGAACCCGAACCGGAACCGGAACCCATCATCCCATCCGACCCGATTACAACTGTTACTTTCACGCCGAATCCTCGTTTCGGCGAATACTTGGGACAAAATTCTGACGGCATCCATGAATTTTCTACTATCCTCCGGCTGGATGATCCCGCGCTGCCTTATCCATTCTTAAACAGCAATCCTTATGTCCGCGTCGAAACCTCAAACGAAGGCCGTGTTTCGGTTTTCGCAACGAATATTTACCCGAAAACCCCAGGGACATGCGAGGTGCGGTACTATGAGAGCAGCACCCAGGGCGGACCGTATGAGCTCGTTGCCATCGCACATATCACCATCCCAATCGAAGACCCCATCACTTTGAATTACGTCTGGGGCGGCTACCAAAAAACACAGGACGGCGTTGCCTACTTTGCCCGGACGCTCTATTCGGGCGACAGCGTGTACAGCGATCCTTTTGAAAGGGGACAATTCTACATCACCGCCGAGAGCAGCGACCCCAGCGTCGTAAGGGTTGGCATATCAAACTACCTGTACGCCGAAACCCCTGGCACGGCGGAAATCCGCTATTACACCCGCTGGGCCGAAACCGACGCTTGGACCCTGGCCGCAGTGGCCCAAGTCACTGTGCTGGATACAGAGCCCCCTCCGCCGCCTCCCTATGTGGAACCCCTCGTTCAGGAACTCCAAATCAACTACGGCTACCTCAGCAGTTTTGGAGACGAATGGGAGGGCGACCTGCCGGAGACGCTGGAATACTATACGACGGATTCCTCCGTCGTGCGCCTGAACCATCTGGGTCAGTTCTTCGCACTGGCCCCCGGCAGTGCAACCCTTACCGCCTGCGATCCCTCGGATCCGGCGCAAAAGTATATGATCAATCTTGAAGTGGAGGACGCCCTGGATTGGGCGTACAGCCTGGAGGACATCTCCCTCTCCGTAAACGAGACCGTACCGTACCAGTTCAGCTCCTACAACATCCCCAACGGTAAGATTGATTTCACCATCTGGGAGAGCAAGGACCCCTCTATTGCCGTTGCAACGAACCCAACCCTTGAGGGCTGTGAGATTCAGGCCATCCGTCCCGGCACGGTGGAAATCAAGGTAAAAGTGGATGCCCTCCTATACACGCCTTTTGGCCAACAAGTTCTGTCGGAAACCATTTCCTTCCAAGTCGAAGTAGAGGAACCTGAACTTCCAAACGATGTCACCGTTTATACGAAAGAAATTACAGAATTCGGCTGCTGCTCTGGTTACGGCTATTACAGCGATTTCTTCACCAGGTGGGGCGAGGCCCTGGAAGGGGATTGGATTTTCCTCTCCTCCGAACCCGCGGTTGTGTCTATCCTGCCAACTGGATACTTCAGCACGCTTTCCGCCGGAACCGCCGTCCTGACGGCTTACGACCAGAATGCGCCAGACGTTCAATATGCCCTGGAAATCCATGTGCAGGACCACCTGGACTGGACATACCGCCTCGATGATATTGACGTTTACTTTGAGGACACCGGACGATACAACAGCCTTGTTGCCCTCTCCCTCCCATCCACGCAAATCGTATCCCAGGAATGGTACAGCGGCGACCCATCTATTGTCGAGATCGAACCGCCCAATACGTTTTGCAGGGTGCAGGCCATAAAAGAGGGAACTGCCACGGTGTATGGCAAAATTGGCGTGAGAATCAGCACCGTTTTGGGGCCGCAGGTCCTGTATGACACGGTTTCCTTCCAGGCAACGGCGTGCTGGTCAACCCCCACGCTGTCCAAAACTGTCACCGAATTCGGCAACTACTCCGGCTACGGTTATATCGGCAGCTTTTCTGAGTTCTGGCCAGAGGTGCCGGAAGGATATTATTTCTCCTCCAGCATCTACAGTACAGCGGACATTGAATTAAAAACCGGCGTGTTCACAACTAAAGCCGCTGGAAGGACGGTTCTGCAAGCGTATGACATCACCGGTGCCGGAAGGCCGCGGTATGCCGTAATCCTGATCGTGCAGGACGCTTTCGAGCTGGGCAGCAACACCCCTCTGGGCGATGTGACCCTTACCGTAGGCGACAGCATCGAGTACCATATGGAGGATTACTACAAATTTAACGAGGCGGCGGAAAATACCTTTACATCCTGGTTAACATCGGATTATGATCTGATCGGCGTGCAGCGGATTTCAAACGACACCTGTAAGATCACCGGAAACTCCGTCGGCACGGCTACGGTAAGGGCAAGTTCTTCGATCCGGGTAATGACCGAGAGCGGGACGAAATATTTCTATCCAAGGTTTGAATTCCAAGTGAACATCGTTCCGCCAGAGGCAAGCCCGTCACCTCCGGAAGAGGATACCGTTTTACCAGAAGAACCCCCTCCGGAAGAAAGCATTGTTCCTCCGGAAGAAGGCATTGTTCCTCCGGAAGAAAGCATTGTTCCTCCGGAAGAAGACGCAACGCCACCTGAAGAAAGCGCCGTTTCTCCGGAAGAAGGCGAGATTTCACCAGAGGAACCCCCCTTGGCGGGCGAGGCGGATGAATAGCCTCTGCCAGTGGGCCGGGACAACGCAAAACGCTCCCTCCAAAAGAATGGAGGGAGCGTTTTTTACCGCCGCCGCTTCCAGACGGCGCCTCACAAAGCCGGCATTTCCAGAAAAAGGGAGGGACGCTTGACAAGCGCGTGGATTTCACTATAATAAAAGTGGAGAAGTAGACCTATCAAAAGACGGCCGGGCTGTTCCCGGCATACTTTGGAAACGGAGGTGGGAACTGGTGAAATTTACCGCGTTCGGCGCGGCGGACAGCGTAGGAGCAAGCTGCTATTTTTTACAGACAGACGGGATAAACCTCCTGCTGGACTGCGGAAAAGGGATGCTGGGCCATCGAACTTTCGGGCCGGACCTGACCGGCCTGTTTTCCTCTGGACTGACCTCAGTGGCCCAATTGGATGCCATTTTGATCTCCCACGGCCACTACGACCACATCGGTTACCTGCCGGAGTTTGCCCGGCTGTGCCCGGATACTCCGGTTTATGCAACGCCAGTGACCAAAAAGCTGGCGCGCTACTTAATGCAGGACCGGTACTGTGCGGCGGACAACGATTCCCTGGAGCAGAAAATCAGCGCGGAAGTCGGACGGTTCCAGGCGCTGGAACGGATTCAGCCTCAAAACTACTTACAGCCCATTAAAATCGGCCCCGTTTCCGTCACCTTCTTCGAGGCGGGACATGTGCCGGGGGCCGCTATGGTTTATGTGGAATCCCAAGAGGGTTCTTTTTTGTATACCGGCGACTTCCGGCGGGCCGCCAGCCGGCTGACCAACGGATATTTGCTGCCTCAATGGGTCCAGCCGGATGTTCTCCTGCTCTGCGGTCTCCACGCTAAACACCCCAATTACCGTGCGTCGGTGGGCCTGGACGGTATCGCGGCTCAGCTGAACACTGCCGTCCGGAGGCGGCGCCCCTGCCTGATCACTACCCGGGAACTGACCAAGGGGATCGAAATTGTAAGCTTTCTTGTGGAGGCCATGAAGGAGGGAAAAATTCCCCAGGCCCCTGTCTTCCTGGACGACCACATCTGGCAGCTGAACGTGCGGATGCAGGAGGCGGGCCTCTCCGTTCTGGGCGAACAATGCCGCCGCTTTCCCCAGCTGGTCTACCATACAGACCCTTATCCCGGCATTTACGTCGGCGGAAAGCGCTACGCCGCTTTTTTCCGGACAGTGCTGGATGCAAAGTTCTCCCTCCACGCGGACTATGCGGAGTGCTCCGGACTGGTCGAAGCCCTGCACCCCGCAACGGTCATCCTGGTACATTCCCCCAGCGACGCCTGGGGCGTCTCCGGCAACGCCGCCTTGGAACGGGATCATCCCGCCTCCGCGTTCCTATATCCCCAAATCGGCCAAGCATACGATCTTTTATGAAAAGGAAGGCATCAATCATGGTACAAAGCGGACAAATCACGATGCAGGAGCTTGCACAGATCATCGTCGAGACCTCCAGCAAACAGCGGAAGGAATTCCAGGACGAAAACCTCGTCCTGCGCCTGTGCTGCGAAGAACCTGACGCACAGCCCCGGGTTATCGCGGAACGGTACAACCAATTGGCCAAAGGCGCGCCAAAAAACGGGAACGACATTATCCGCGTCTTCCGCCGCTGCAAGCTGGACCGTATCAGCGAACGGATTTCCCTGCTGAAGAAGGGCCGCGCCATCTCCCAGCAGATTCTGGAGGCACTGGAAGCCAACGACGCGGCAATACTGGACGGCGTGTCATCTGAGCTGGACGCCCACGTCCAATTCCGCCGGATCATCCTGCTGTCCCTGGCTCCTGCCTGGAAATCCAGCCTGCCGTCCAATGCCTACCAGAATTTGCTGCGTCTGAACCGGGATTTCGCCGGGGAATGCCTGGACGCCATTTTAGACTTGATCGCCGTCCGCGGCAAGACCAAGGCAAACCGGCAGGGCCACCTGGACGCCGAGGCGTATGAGGATGAGATCTTCCGGCTCAACAACGCGCTGACCCGCGCCAACAACCTGGTCACCCGCCTTCAGGACAGCTATGAGGAACAGATGCTGGAAATGCGGGCCGAGGAGGAGGCGCGGATGATCTCCATGCTGAATTCGGAGAAATACGGCTATATCCTGGACCTTCTGGTCTCCGCTCAAAACGGTTTCCGGCTGCTGCGGAAGAAGGGGCCCATCCCTTTTGAGATCAAGAGCGTGCAATCCTTGGTGCGGCGGCTGATGGAATTTGTGGAGGACTGCGATGTGGTTCCCATCCTGGAAATCGGCGAGCGGCTCTCCGTGCGGGCGAACGAGATCGACGGCTACCTGTACGACGGCACGCCCTTCGCCAGCTCTGACGATACGAAGCAGGTGGAGGTCATCTCCCCTGGCTGGAAGGTTTTTGAAAAGGACATTGTGATTTCCTACCCACGTGTGAAGGAACTGGAAAAGGAGGCTATTCGATGATACATAACGACCTTTGTGTTGGCATTGACCTGGGGACTACCAACTCTGTAATCGCCACCTGCTCCGAAAGCGGAGGACGCATTGAGACGCCCGTCAGCCGTGTGGAGCGTTATATCGATATGGGCAGCAACAACAACGCCCGTAAGGCCAGCCGGGAGCTGCTGCCCTCCTGTGTCTACTACGCGGACATGAAGGGCGGGACCTATGAGCCGATTGTTGGCGACTTTGCGAAAACGGTATCGCTGACGCAGCCCTTCGCCGTCGCCAAATCCATCAAAAAGCAGATGGGCTATCCCTCTGTGTCCATCCCCGGGTGGAAAGCCGAATATCCCGACCAGACGCCTGAAGCGGTCTCCGCCCAGATTCTGCGGCATATGCTGGACAGCCTGGAAGACTACTATGGGGAGAAAATCACGGATGCGGTAATCACTGTGCCCGCCAGCTTCGACCTGGCTCAGCGGGAGGCCACTCTGCGGGCCGCGGAACTCGCGGGCTTGGAGGTGCGGGAGGAGGACGGGAGCTACCGTGACGACATCCTGATCTCCGAACCGGAGGCTGTGATCTATGACGTGCTGAACCAGGTGCAAAATGGGAAAATCAACCTCCCGGTAGACTTCGCCACCAGCCAGAAGATTCTGGTGTTCGACATTGGCGGCGGCACCTTGGATATCACGCTGCACGAAATCAGCAAATCCGCAGAGGAGGAGCATTTTGAGATCCGTCCCCTGGCGACGAACCGGTTTTCTACCGTCGCGGGCGACCAGTTCGACCAAACCCTTGCCGCGTGGATGTATAAGCAGTACGTGGAGGAGTACCGCGCTCAGGATGCCGGGATCGCAAAGCGGATCGAGGAAAACGAGCAGTCCGCCATCCCGTTTTTATCCTATGCGGAAGAATTGAAGGTCAAGGTCAGCGACCGGTACAAGGACCGCCAGAAGCGGAAAAACCCTTTGCCAAAGGATGCCGCCTTTGACTATGGCGGATTTATGCCCAATGGGTACAACTCGGAAAACAGTATCCTCCTGGAGGAGTTTGAGGAAGTCCTTGCCCCCCTGCTGGGTCTGGAATATGTCTACGAGGATTACAAACGCTTTGAGGCGATACAGGACGACAACAACATTATTTTCCCTGTGCTGAACGTGCTGTATAAGGCCGCGAAAAAACTGAACACAGCCGATGTGGCTGTCGACGCCGTGATCTTGAACGGCGGGATGTCCCGGCTGTATCTGATCGAGGAGCGGCTGACGCAGTTCTTCGGCCTCAAACCCATTACCATCAATGACCCCGATAAGTCTGTCGCCCAGGGCGCGTCGGTTTATCATTACTACCTTCACCAGGACGACCGCGCCCGGGAGCTTCATCGCATGTTCTTGGAGGAACAGGAGCGGCTGGACCACAGGCAGACAGAGGACGCCCCTCCAGCGGAGGAACCCTCCGCCGCGGCCAGCGCCACACCCAATATCCAGTCTGTCGCCAGCGTTCTGAACGAGGCAATTTATCTAGGTGTCAAGGGCGGCGCAGTCTACCGCCTGGCGGACAGCGGGCAGGACCTGCCCTATCAGTCGCCGCCCATGTTGGACTTTTCCATTGCCTCAGGACAGACGCGCCTGCGCATCCCCATCAAGCAGGCGGCAATAAAAGGGGATTACCGAACCATTGCTTCCGGGGATATCACGTTCCGGAAGGCGGTAAACCGGGAATCCCAAGTGGCCATCCAGTTCTCCCTCCACCGGAACGGTACCCTTACACTGGACGCCTGGACCTACTCCGACCCGGAGGGCCTCCAAGTCAAAGAACGGGGCTCGGTCACATTAAGCTTTCAAACGACGGAGGCGGAAGTCACCCTGAACAAGCGGGGGCGCAAGGTACTGCCTCCGGCGGGGACTAAACTGGTCGTTGCCAACGAGCTCTCCTCCTTCGAGAGCCTGATCAACGGACTGAAACAGAAAAAAGATAAGAAGACCAAAAATAAAATCACCGCCAATCTGCGCCAGCGTAAGAAGACGCTGTTGAGCTGCGGGAACCCGGCGGACTTTTCCGCCGCATCGCTGAAGATGCTGGAAAACCAGAGCGGGCCTCTGATGAATATGCACTATTTGCCGATTGCCCGGGTCTTCTCCCGCTATTGGACCGATGAGGAGCGGAAAGCTCTCAGCCAATACTGCCTGTCGGTCCTGAGCAGCGAACTGTCTGGATGTGGCGTCAGCGGTCCGGAAATCACGGCCAATGTAGAGGCGATCAAAACCGCCGGCGTCTGCGCCGTCCCGGAGGATGTGCAGCAGATGGTGAAGCTGACCCGGACGCCCTGTTACCGCAGCGCGCTGCTGTACGCCTTTGGGTGCGCCGGACAGGAGGCCGATTGGATTTGCGGGGAATTCCTTGCAGACGTTCAGGGAAGCTTTACGCTCCAAGATTCTATGCAAGCGCTGGGCCTGGTGTTCAGCCGCGGAGGGCAGACCAGCGTTCTGAAAAAGACGGAAGAAACGGCAGAAACCCTGATTTCGATCATCCATGACGGGCATCTGACCCCCAATGATCTAGTGCTGTCCATCATCGCCTTAGGTGAGATCTGCACCCAAACTTATGAGGATCGTCCGCTATCGGATTCCCTGGTCCAGCGGGCGGAGGAAGCCGTACAGGCAATCCCCGCCGTTTACGGGGAGGAAACCACACGTTACTCTGCAAAAGCGCGGCTGGTGGCCGAGCGGCTGATTGAGGGGATCTCCTTGTCCTTCGAGGACGAAGCTTACCTGCTGAGTGTTCTGTTTTGACCAGGCATAGCCGCCATTTGCACCAGCCTATGGGCAGCACAGGGGGCTTTCGTAAAAAGCGCCAAGCGGGGTGGATGTATTTTCACCCCGCTTTTTATCCCCCAGCACCTTACATCCGCCGCAGTCTCTTCCGCCGCAATGCGGCAAAAATTTTTTACGAAATCCCTTGACAAACGAAGAATCCTTTGCTAAAATACTCATTGTTCTCGCGGGCATAGCTCATCTGGTAGAGCGCCACCTTGCCAAGGTGGAGGTAGCGAGTTCGAGCCTCGTTGCCCGCTCCAGGCTATGAAGTACCCTCCTTGGCTGACAGCCTGGGAGGGGTCTTTCTTCACCTCGTCTAAACCGTTTGCGGTTTAGGTTTCGGGGAGCCATTGTTCCCATTTGTGTTTTCCTTTCCTCCATTTTCCCCTTTTTAATGCTCCGCTTTGTGCGGGCACCCCCTGCCTCGGGCAGGGGGATTTTTTTGCATACGCAGATTCTACAATTCGTATAATTTACTTGTTTGATTCCACCTGTGTTTCCCCTTCTGGCTGTGGGTGGAAATGCCGCCAGACCGCCTCCGCCTGTGCCTGGGGTACTATAGCTGCCAGGGCAGCTACCTCCGCCTCCCGGATGGCCTTGATCGTCCCAAAATGTTTCCGCAGGGCCTCCCGGCGCTTCGGCCCGACCCCAGGGATACCGTCCAGGGCAGAACGCATCGTGCTCTTGGCATGGCTCTCGTGGTGGTAGGTGATGGCGAAGCGATGGGTCTCCTCCTGAATCTGGCCGATGAGGGCAAACACTGCCTGATGGTTCACAATCCCAATCTCCCGGCCGTCAGGCGTCACCAGGGCGCGGGTACGGTGCCGATCATCCTTTACCATGCCGAAGATGGGAACCGCCACGCCAAACGACTGGGCAGCGGAGAGGGCTGTTTGGGCGTGGGTCTCGCCGCCGTCAATAAGGAAGGCGTCCGGCAGGGGCAGGAATTTTTCATCCCCGTCCGCCGCCCGCTGGAGCCGGCGGCGGATCACCTCCCGCATGGAGGCATAATCGTCCGGGTGTCCGTCCAGCTCCTTGATGCGGAACCGCCGGTAGGCGCTTTTCAATGGCCGCACCCCGCTATAGACCACCATCGACGCCACAATGTCGCTGCTGCCGGTATTGGAGATGTCGAAGGATTCCAACCGCTTTGGCGGCGCAGGCAGGTCAAGAAGTTTTGCCAGCAATTCCAAGGTGTGGGCAACACGCTCTTCCGCCGTAGTGGCGCGCTCGGCCTCCTCGGAAGCGTTCCGCTGGGCCATAGCCCGCAATTCCGCCTTTTCTCCCCGCTGGGGAACGTGTACCCAAACCTTATGCCCTGCCCGTTTTGTCAGCACTTCGGAAAGGCTCTCGCAATACCCCTCCGTTTCAAAGGGCAGCAGAATTTCGTGGGGAAGGATTGCCCGGGGCAGGTAAAACTGTGCCGTCAAGGCTGACAGCATTTCCTCCTGGCTCTCCTCCATCGGCGCGGTGAACAATTCTGTCTCCCGGCCCGCCAGGTTTCCGTTCTCCATATGCAGAATGGCGTAACAGCACTTGCCCGCTCCCCGATACAGGCCCCAGATATCCGTATCAGCGCAAAGTCCGGCGATAACGGTCTGCTTTTTGCTCAAGGCGCTGATGGCGTTGATGCGGTCGCGGATGGCTGCAGCCTGTTCAAACCGCAGGGCCTCCGCTTCAGCTTCCATTTCCGCGGTCATTTCCTGCAAAAGCTGTTTCGCCTTGCCCTCCAGCATCTGGCAAGCCTGACGGATACGGCGGTTGTATTCTTCCGCGGTCAGCTCTGGGCGGCAGAAGCCGTCACAGCGGCCCATATGGAAGTTGAGGCAGGGGCGTTCTGCGCCGATCTCCTTCGGGAAGCGGCGGCTGCACGTTGGCAGGCGCAGGGCGGCGCAGACGGCATCCAGTGCCTGGCGGGTTTCGAAGCGTCCGCCGAAGGGGCCGAAGTATTTTGCGCCGTCATTGGCCCATTTATGGACCATAGAGAAACGGGGATAGGTTTCCCGTGAAAGGCGCACGAAGGGGTAGCCTTTGTCGTCCTTGAGGAGGATATTGTAGCGGGGCATATGGCGTTTGATGAGGGAATTTTCCAGCACGAGCGCCTCGAACTCACTGGAGACAAAAATGGTGTCGAAATGGTCCACCTGGGACACCATCTGGCGGGTTTTGCTGGTATGGGAGGCGCTGTCCTGAAAATATTGGCTGACGCGATTTTTCAGCTTCTTGGCTTTACCGACGTAGATTACCTTCCCACTGGAATCCATCATCAGATACACGCCGGGCAGCAGGGGCAAAGCGGAAGCCTTTTCCCGCAATTCGTCTCTAGTCATAAAATCCTCCTTCCTTTCCACCCCCCATTTTCTCTTTTTCTTGGCGAAGAAAAAGAGAAGACGGGCCGTGGACGGTCCAAAAGAGAAAAAGACGCCCCGCGGGGATTTTTTGGCCCGGTGGAATCCTACAGTACCTACCATCGAAAGCGAAGAAGACCACACGGATTTGGCGTGCCTCTCCTTCCGCTGTCGCTGCTGCGGGGGGCTCTGGGGGGGACGTCTAACGTTTCGCAATCTGGAAACGCGGCTATTATACTGGATAATTATCTAACAAACTGGAATTGTTAGCATACTGTTTCAAAACGTTTCAATCGCTTTTCTCAATTCTCTTTTTTCATAAACCTTATTTATGCTTTTTCAAAAAATACTTATACGCGCAACAAAGGATTACAAAAAAGAGTCCTCCATAAATAATTTTATACAATAAAAAGAGAGCGTTATGGCCATAGGTTATGGTATAAAGTATAAAGTTGCTCGAAAGATATGGAACAATAATTGAAATAAAAAATAATTTTTTCGCATTTATACCACCATATAACATCAAAATAGCCATTGTTTGGTTTAATGAGTATATCATGCCCAATTTCTGGATTCAAGCCATGATTCGTGAAATTGTTGGTGTTTAAGAAATTGTTGGTGTTTAAATAGATCAACACGAAAAGCAAAAGGGACGAATCTATCAGAAGGAAGAGAAAGCGGTAGAAGTATAACCTTCATCAATCACCGCAGAGCGACAGCGGCGGTAGACGCAGAGTCAAGTCAGTGTGGTCTTCTCGTGTTGAATGGTACTACCCGGCAATTAGCACAGCACCTCACAGCGCTCTTTTCTCTTTGGACCGTGAACGGCCCGTTTCTCTTTTCTCTGGCGAGAGAAAAGAGAAATGGGGGG
>JAAWGR010000034.1 GCA_022795445.1 Oscillibacter sp.
CCGCAGGGTGGTGGATTTGCCGCAGCCGGAGGGGCCGACCAGAACAATAAATTCCTTGTCTGCGATATCCAGGCTGAACTCCTGTACCGCAACAACGCCTTGATCGGTTACCTGGAGGTTTATTTTTTTCTCCTGCGCACCTTTTTTTGGTTTCTTCTGTCCGCTGTGGGGATAGATTTTCTGGATGCTTTTTAAATTCAAAGTCGCCATCTTGATCCGGCTTTGACGGGAGGGCTTCTGCTCATCCCGCCTCACCCCAAAGGGCTTTGCGGCAACTCTCCACATTGCCGCACCGCAAGCCGCGGCGGTCTTCTCCTTCTGTCCGGCCGGGGGCTGTGGGAGTGGAGCAGCCGCCGCGCCGTGGATTTCACAGATTGAAACACTTAGAACCGTTGCTCCGAAACCGTCCCGCGGAACAGCACCTTCCGGATGGACAGGTCGCTTTTGTCCAGAAGGACCAGGCTGGCTTCTTTCCCGATGTCTAACGTTCCAGCCCGGCCGTCAATACCGATGGACTGCGCCGGATTGTAAGTACAAGCCCGCACCGCGTCCGCCAGGGGAATGCCGAAGGCCGCTGCCTGCCGCAGGCAGCCCATCAGGCTGGTCACGGAACCAGCCAACGTCTCAGGGTGCCCGGCAATGGTCGCCCGGTTTCCGTGGACCTCGATCATCTGCCCGCCGAATGGATATTCGCCGTCCGGCATCCCCGCAGCCCGGAGGGAATCGGAGATCAAGATCATCCGCTCCTTTCCGAAGAGCCGGAAGGCCAGCCGTACCATGGCAGGGTGGATGTGTACACCGTCGCAGATCAGCTCCGCTTGGACACCTGGGCTGTCAAAGGCGGCGGCAATGACGCCGGGGGTGCGGTGGTGCAGGGATGGCATACCATTATATAGGTGGGTCGCATGGGATGCGCCTGCCGCAAAGGCGGCCATTGCGGTATCATAATCCGCTACTGTGTGGCCTACGGAGACTGTGACGCCCATTTCGACAGCAGCGCGGATGAATTCCATTGCGCCGGGCTGTTCTGGAGCCACCGTCACCAGTTTTACACAGCCTTGGGCGGCGTCCTGTAAGCGTTTGAGCATCGGGACGTCTGGGTCATGGAGGAATTCGCCGTTCTGCGCGCCTTTTTTCGCGGTGGACAGGAACGGCCCTTCCAGATGCACGCCCACGACTTCCGCTCCGCCGGCGGTGTGCGCCTTATGGTTCGCAGCGTTTTGGCAGATAGCCGTCAGTTGGTCCTCCGGAAGCGTCATCCCGGCAGGGCAGAGGTATGTTACGCCCTGGGACAGTTCAAAGTCGGCCATCTTTTGCAGGCCTTCCGGCGTCGCGTCGCTGAAATCCTCGCCCACACAGCCATGGAAATGTACATCCACCAAGCCGGGGATCACATAGCAGCCGGAAGCGTCCAGCGTCTGGCCGTCGCCGCTGGCTTCCGACAGGAGGGCGCCGTCGGTGCAGACGTCCCGCTGCACAAACCCCGCTTCCAGGTCAAAAACTTCTCCGCCGGTTATCCGCATACAGGTACCCCTGCCGCGGTCAGCTTACTAAGGGCCGCCTCGTCGCCCACCAGCGCCACATCCGGGTGCAGCTGCAAAATGGAGCCGGGGCACTGGGGACTGATTGGGCCGCAGGCTGCACGATACAATGCCTCCGCCTTGTCCGCACCGCTGGCGACCAGCAGGATTTTACGTGCTGCCAGAATGTTCCCGATGCCCATAGTAAACGCTTGCTGGGGCACATCGCCGGGCGACGCGAAGAAACGAGCGTTGGCCTCGATGGTGCTGGGTGCCAGATCGACAACATGGGTTCCTTTTACGAAGCAATCACCGGGCTCGTTGAACCCAATGTGACCGTTGCGGCCTATGCCCAGGAGCTGAAGATCGACCCCGCCCAGGGATTGGATATAAGCGTCGTAGGCGGCGCATTCCGCAGCGGAATCCTCCGCGAGGCCGTCAGGCACACGGGTGTTTTCCGGCAGGATGTCGACGCGGCTGAAAAACCGGTCCTGCATAAAAAATCGATAGCTTTGGTCATGGTCCGGCGCGAGGCCCTTGTACTCATCCAGGTTCACGGTTTTGACTTCCCGGAAGCTCAGCAGCCCCTGCTTGTTCCAATCTGCCAAATACCGGTAAGTCCCCTCTGGGCTGGAGCCAGTGGCAAGGCCCAGCACGCAGTCCGGACGGCGGACCACTTCCGCCGCCAGGATGGATGCGGCGCGGCGGCTCATAGCCTCATAATCGTTTTCGCGATAAATTCTCATGTTCGTTGTTCTCCTTATTGGTTTCGTTTTTACCGCCCGGCGGGCAGGCTTGCCGCCGCCATGGACTGTCCTACCCGGCGGAATTCCTCGTCCGGCAGGGTCAGCTTGAATTTGCCTGCGTATTCTGGATATTCATTCTCCAAAACGTGGCGGCAAGAGCCCAAAAGCAGGTCGCCGCCCTTGCCGCTCATCACGCGGCCCAGCAGCAGGACATAGCGGAAACCATATTGTTCGTAATAATAGGCCAGGGTATGGCCCAGGCAGCAGCCAATGGAATCGTAAATCCGGGCGGCACGGGGATCGTTGGCCTCCATCAGGGCCTGTACGGCTTTGAGTTTTTCCGCCGGGGATGCGGATTCGTCCAACTCAATCCCAGCCCTTGGGGCCAGCTTGATTACACCGTCCTGGCAAAAGTATTTGACGCCGCAGCCGATGTCGCCGGACCACTCGTCCCGCATAGCGCCGGGGTTGGCGTCCACAGGGACAAACGCCAGCTCGTTCAGCCAGCCGGTGATGCACCCATCCTCATTGATATAGCCCGCCGCCTCACTGGTACCCATAGCGATGCCCAGAATGTTGTTGTCCTTGATGCTCATAGCCCCTGCCAGGGCGGAGACATCACCGTCGTTGGCCACGGCGTAAGGCACGTCGCCAAAAGTATCCCGGACGGCCCGGATGTAGATATCCTTCACCTTCTCCTCATACAAATCCTTTGGCACCTTGAGGAACAGCGAAGCAACCATAGCCCGGTCGTTGATATAGATTCCCGCAGAGCTGACGCCTACGGCATCCACCCGAGGCATGTGGGACGCGGCAGTTTTCAGCGCAGACACAATCCCGTCATAGTGGTAATCCGGGTCGGGAGTGACCTTCGGGAACCAGACGACCTCCTCGGAGAACACCGTTTTGCCGTCGATGACGGCAGATACCTTCCGGTCGGAGCCCCCTGCGTCGAAGCCGATACGGCAGCCTTCCAGGTGCCCGCCCATGGTCTTGGGGGCGTCCTTGGTTTCGGGAACCTTATCCGTCAGCTCCACCGCAAAGGGCCGCTCAAAGACGTTCGCCATGAAATCCCAATCAAATTCCCGGGCCCCGCCCTTACAGTAGACGCCGCTCAGGTACTCGTATATGCCTGGGTCGTCCACATAGATTTTCCATCCGCCCTGCATCCACAGCGCCGTCTTTACCAAGCGGTCCATGTAGTAGCGGTCCGCCTCCGCCATCTCGGGCGTACCGTGGATGAACGTGCGGCAGGCGGCAGCCTGGCCGTCCGCCCGTTCCACTGCAATCGCTATAGGCTTTTTTGCGGTTGCAAGGAAAGCGCGGTTGAACTTCAGGATCGGCAGAAAATCCGGGTCCAGATCGGGGATGTTCCGCACCTGGACGGAAATGCCAAAGCGTTCCATAGAAAATTCCTCCTATTTTATCCCTTGACGCCGCCGGCGGTCAGGCCTGCGACCAGATGCTTCTCAATGCACAGGAACAGGATAATTACGGGGACGGTCGCAAAGAGGGATGTTGCAAACAGGTACTGCCACTGGATGAAGTTATAGCCGTAGAAGATGTTGATGCCGACGGTGATGGGTTTCAGCAAGTCATCCTGGATCAGCGTCAGGGCAATGGTGTACTCGTTCCAGGCGTTGATGAACACAAAGATCAGGGCCGTCACAATACCGGGAGCCGACACTGGCAGCAGTACCCGCAGCAGCGCCTGGACGGTGCCGCAGCCATCGATCTTTGCGGCCTGCTCCATCTCGGAGGAAATCGTCAAAAACGTGCCCCGCAGCAGCCAGATGGCAAACGCCTGGTTAAACGCCGCGTTCAGCAAAACCAGGCCCAGCAGGCTGTTAGAGAGGTTCATACCAACCATCAGCTTGTAGATGCCCACCAGCAGGACCACCGGTGAAAACATCTGGCTCATGATCACCGCGCCCAGAAAGAATCCCTTTCCCTTAAAGCGCATACGCGCCATGGCATAGGCAGCAGGGATGCCGCAGCCGATAGCGACGATGGTCGCGCCGCCGGCCACAATCAGGGAGTTCAGGAAATATTTGAATACCGGCGCCGCCTTCCAGGCGTTGATGAAGTTAGACCATTGCCATTCAATGGGCAGGATCGTCATTTTGGCGGCGTACATTTCCGCGTCGGTCTTCGCCGCCGTGGTAAACATGACGAAGTACGGGTAGATGATCACAATGCAGACCACGAATACAAACAGGTACAGCAGCGTCGTCTGCCAGGGCTTCCGTTTATTCAGCATGTCACTCCGCCTCCTCTCCTTTGAGCGATAGGATCATGTAAATGCTGGCGCAGATCGCCAGGATGACGAAGCCGACCACGGACACTGCCGCAGCCTGCCCTGATTTCCCGCTGAAAAACGACAGCTTATACAAATATGTTACCAGCGTATGGGTTTTGTCCGCGGGGTCGCCTTTGGAGATTGTCCAGATGATCGGAAAGGAGTTGAACACATAGATGATGTTCAGCACCGTGGAAACCGTCAGGCTGGGGCGCACCAAGGGCAGCGTCACGCTGAACAGCTTCTTCCAGAAGCCTGCGCCGTCCATTTCCGCCGCCTCATAATAGGTATCGTCGATGCTCTGGAGGCCCGACAGGACGCAGAACGTAACAAAGGGGACTGTCACGAAGATGCCCACCCAGCACTCCCAAGCGAAGAACGCCCCGGCGGTGGAGGTCCAGTTGATAAAATGGTCAATCAACCCCAGCTTGGTCAAAATCACGTTTAAGGAGCCGTAGTCGGCGCTGATGATGTACTTCCAGATGACCGCCTGGATGATCAGGGAGGTGGCCCAGGGGAAGATCACCAGGGCGCGGACGAATTTGCGGCCCCGGAAGTTCTGGTTCAGGACCATTGCCAGCACAAAGCCGATCAAGGTGGAGAGCAGCACCACCACGATGGTCCACACGAGGGTATTTTGCAGGGTATGCCAAAAAATGTCTGACGAGAGGATTTCCTTATAGTTCGCAAAATTGTTAAAGCCCTTGACGATGCCTGCCCGGCTGATCTCCATGGCGGAAAGCCGGAAAACCGTCAGGATGGGGATGACGATCATCACCGCCATCAGCACAAGGCTGGGCAGAAGCCAGATATATGGTTCCACCTTCCGCAGGGTCTGCTTGCCGCTGGCGGGTTTTACTGCTGGCTTCGGGGCTGCGGGCGCTTGGTCTTTGACCGGTGCGTTTGCATTTTGTTTCATGTTCCGCCTCCTTGGTTCTGCCGGATTTGGGGAAAGCAAAGGGGCCAGGCCGAACGCCTGGCCCCTCGGGAATCGTAGATGTTGCGGTTCAGGGAAAACCGGGTTTTATTGGCCCTCGTTCTGCGCTTGCAGGGCTTCGATTTTCTCCTGCAAATTATCCAGAACCGTCTGCGCGTCCTCGCCCTGGCAGATGCTCTGTTCGGCTTCGATGACGCCCTGCTTCACGTCGATCCACTCTGCACGGCTGGAGGGATAGAAGTCGCAGGAGAGGAGGATGGAGGAGAAGTTGGCGAAGTATTCGTTGTCGCCCGGGGCGCCGCTGCCGCCGACGGTGAACTGGTCCGCGCCAGTCGCCAGAAGATCGGAGGAATCGGTGGTAACGGGGAGGAAGCCCTCAAACACCATGTACTCGGAGTAACGGTTGGTATCATAGAAGAAGTCGAAGAACTTGCTGACGGCGTCCAGGCGGGCGGCCTCGTCGGCGTTCTTGCTGGCGGTGATGCTGCTGTCAAACACCATCAGGCGGTCGCACACGCCCATAGCGACGGGAGTGCCGGTCTGGGTAGGCAGGTCGCAAACCTCATAGTTGACCTCAGAATCCGCGCTCATCATGTTGCAGGCGCCGATCATCATGGCCTGGGAGCCGGCGTTGAAGGCGTCCTGGAGGGGATAGCGGGTATCGGTGTAGGGGTTGGCGTTGCAGTAGCCGTTGTCGATCAGGGTCTTGATGTAGTTCATGGCCTCAACGTTCGCGGCGCTGTTCAGGGCCCAGTTGCCGTCCGCGTCCACGAAGCCGCCGCCGTTGTTCCAGGTGTAGTATGCAAACGCGGCCTGGCCTTCATCGGTGGAGATATCCAGGCCCCAGGGGACGATGGAACCGCCGAAGTGGTCTTTAATGGCCTGGCAGGCGGCGTCAACCTCGGCCCAGGTGGTGGGGGCGGCGGTAACGCCCGCTTCGTTCAGCAAATCCATGTTGCAGAACAGGGCGCGGCAGGAGGCCAGGATGGGCAGCGCCCAGACGGTGCCGTCCAGCTCGTTGGCGGTCCAGAAGCTGGGGATGATCTTATTTTTCAGCTCAGCGGAGGTATAATCTTCCGCGGGGACCAGCAGGTCGTCGGCCACATAGTCGGCGAAGGTGTCGATATTCAGGATATCGGGGGCCTGCTGGGTGGAGATACGGGTACCCACCACGGTGTACAGGTCGTTCCAGGAGACGATTTCGATCTTCAGGTCGATGTTGTCATAGGTCTCCTCAAAATCCTGCTCAAAGGTGGGCCACCAATCCTGGGTATTGTTGCCATACTGGGAGATGATGACGTTCAGCTCGATCTTTTCGCCGGAGTCGCTGCCGGATGTGCCGGTGTCACCGGAGGTATCGCCGGAGCCGTCAGTGGTTCCGCCGCTGTTGCCGCCACACGCGGCGAGGGACAGCACCAGCATGGCGGCCAGGAGCATTGCAAGAATTCTTTTCATCGTTTTTACTCTCCTTACTTCGTCAAAAATTGGTGTGGAGTCCGCATTTATGGAAGGAAACGGAAACGCATAGGAATAATCCACAAATGCATTCTCTTATTTAAAATTATACTTGTTCAATCTGTAAATATATAGGTGAGATAGTCCGGTTTATAGCAAAATCGTACGAATTTTGGAAATTCGTACGATTTTGCTGTAAATTAACCATGTGATTCCAAAGACGCCCGGCTGTGTTTTCGAAAGGCGCTGGGCGTCGTTCCCGTAACGGTCCGGAAAATTTTTGAAAAATAGTTATAATCGCTGATGCCCACGGCTTCGCCTACCGCGGAGATGGGCATTCCGCTTTGAACCAGCAGCCCCTTGGCGGCGGCGATGCGGCGCTGGGCGATCAGGTAAGACAGCGTATGCCCGCCGGATAGCTCCTTTGCCAAAGTGCAGAGCTTTGTTCGCCCGATGTGCAGTTCTTTGGAGATGGATGCCAGGGAGAGTTTTTCCATATAATGCTGCTCCAGGTACAGCTCCAGCTTCTGCAAATCCGTTTGCTCCGTAGAGAGGATCATTCCCTTGAGCTGAATGTACGCCGACAGGGCCTCCAGGGTTTCTGCGTAGGCTTGCAGCTCCTTCTGGGAATAGCGGCGGAACTGAAGGAAATCATAGTGCAGGTCGTCAATGCTTCCGGGATACCAGTCCAACAGGCTCTCCGTATTCGCCCATTGGTCTTCAATGGGCGAATCGTCCAGGAAACAGCCGAAAATCAGGTACGCAAGGGGATGGCTCTTGTCATAAAGGGGCATTACCGCCTCACAGATCCCCAGATGGCAGCGGTAGAACTGGAATCCCTTGTCTGCGTTATATTTTTTGACCTTCCGCATGTCGCAGGCAACACAGCGCTCATGGCCCTCCGGCAGTTCGTTGATTGCCCGGCAGAAAGGCGGGTGGTCCTTGAACAGACGGATGTCCTGGCCATAGGGGTCGAGGATATTGGCCCGCATCCCGGTGAGGATGTACAGGTTCGTCATCAGCTGGAGGAGCTGTTTTTCATCAAATAAGGTGTTCATCGTTGGCTTTCGTCCGGTTTTTTTACGGTTTGCGGTAGGTTTCCGAGATGGCCTCCAGCTCTGCCCAATGGGTCTCCATGTCGGAAACCAGCTTAAACTGCGTCCGGCAGCGGTCGAGGTTCTGGCCGGGACGGCTTGTACGGAAATAAGTATCGCCTTCCAAGTAGTCGGTCAGGAAACGGATGCCGCATTCCAGCGTCATGAGCTTTGCGCCCCAGGGCAGGAAGCGGATCTCCGCATCGGTCAGCGCACCGCCTACGCCCTCCAAAAAGGCGTCGGTGTAAACGGCGTACAGCTCCATGTCTAAAGCAACCTTCCCCAAATCCCTCTCGTCCTCCGCGCAGTGGTTCGCGCCGAATCGGATGGAATCGCCAAAGTCGTTGATCACCAACCCCGGCATCACCGTATCCAGGTCAATGATGCAAAGGCCCTCACCAGTGGCCTCGTCCATAAGTACATTGTTCAGCTTGGTATCATTGTGCGTCACCCGCAGGGGCAGCGCACCCTCCCGCAGAGCCTGCAAAGCGACGGAACAGTCGGCCTCCCGCGCCATAGCGAAAGCGATCTCCGCCCCGCAGTCCTCCGCACGCCCCAAAGCATCTGCTTCTATCGCAGCTTTCAGCTTGGTAAGGCGGTCTTCCGTGTCATGGAATCGCGGGATGGTTTCGTGGAGCGTTTCCGCAGGATAGTCCCGCAGCAGACGCTGAAAGCGTCCAAAGGCCCGCCCGGAAGCAGCGAACAGCTCCGGCGTCTCCGCCGTCTGATGGCAGAGGGTGTGTTCGATAAACGGATACACCCTCCACGCTCCGCCGCCGCTGTCAGTATAATAGGCTTTGCCTTCCCGCGTGCGCAGGACCTCCATGGCCTCCCGGCTCCGGTCGCCTCCGGCCGCTGTAATCTGATGGCCCAAGTATTCCGTCACGCCGAGGATGTTCTCCATCAGTTCCTCTGGCTTTTTGAACGCAACCGGGCTGATCCGCTGGAGGATGAACCGTCGGCAAGGCGCTTCGTCCGGCTGGGTGTGGACGCAAAAGGTGTCGTTCACATGGCCTTTGCCGTAGCGCAGGGCGCCCACAACCGGCGCGCCGAAATCAAAGGCCTCCAAGGCCTCCTGCAATCTTTCTTCCGCTGCCGCCATGCTCATGCCTCCCACAGCCGTTCCGGGTACAGGCCGGACGCTGTTTTTTCTGCTAACGCCGCAACGACCGCCGGTTTATCCTCCCGGTAAGTTACGCCATACCACTTATCTTCACTCCGCAGGACTTTTACACGCGCCCGTTTTTCCTCTAATAGCTGGCTGACCACAGCGGGGAGGAAATACTCGGCCTTCGCCGGATTCTCCCTCAGGGCCTTATCCAGGAACGCCGGAAACCGGGCTTCCGCTTCCGTCAGGAAGCTGCGGTTGAAGCCCCACATGTTCATAGAGACAATTGTCTCGCCAGACAGTTCTGTCCAGGTTTTGCCGCCGTCCTCGGTGAAGCGGGGCGGCTCGCCCTTTTCAATCTGCGTCCGCTCGGTGACTTCCGTCAAAAAGCCGTCCGCCGTTTCGCCGCAGACGCCCCGAGCCACATAACCGTTTTCTGTCACGGTGTTCTTCAGCAGATAGCCTACCATTACATATTCATACACATCCCCGTCGGGGTGTTGGCAGAGGTAGTCGTAAATCAGCTGATAGGCTTCCGGGCCGTAATAATCGTCGGCATTGATAATCGCAAAGGGACCATCCGCCAGTTCCCGTGCCGCCAGCGCCGCCTGAGCGGTGCCCCAGGGCTTGGTACGCTCCGGCGGGACGGCGTACCCCGCGGGCAGGTCGTCCATACGTTGAAAGGCGTATTGCACATCCATCACCTTAGAGACCCGGTCACCGATGCAAGTCCGGAAGTCGGTTTCGTTCTCCGGCTTGATGACGAAGATGACCGTTTCAAAACCCGCCCGGCGGGCATCATAGATGGAGTAGTCAATAATCAGCTGTCCGTTGGGGCCGACGGGGTCCAGCTGCTTCAGGCCGCCGTACCGGCTGCCCATGCCCGCAGCCATAATGATCAAAACCGGTTTTTTTCCGTTCACTCAGCGGCCCCTCCCTTGTATCCGTTGGGGTTCATGGACTGCCATTTCCAAGAAGAAGCGCACATCTCTCCAATGCCGTACTGTGCTTCCCAGCCCAGTTCGTCCTTGGCTTTGGCGGGGTCGGCGTAGCAGGCGGCGATATCGCCGGGACGGCGAGGGTCCATCACATAGGGCAGCTTCTTGCCGCAGGCGGCCTCGTAGGCATGGAGTACGTCCAAAACGCTGTAACCCTTGCCGGTGCCCAGATTGCAGATCAACAGGCCGCAGTTGGTCTCCAGCTTTTTCAGCGCCGCGACGTGGCCCTTCGCCAGGTCGACGACGTGGATATAATCCCGCACGCCGGTGCCGTCAGGGGTGTTGTAATCGCTGCCGTAAACGTGGACCTTTTCCAACTGGCCCACCGCGACCTTGGCGATATATGGCACCAGATTGTTAGGGATGCCGTTAGGGTCTTCACCGATGAGGCCGCTCTCATGGGCGCCGATGGGATTGAAGTAACGCAGCAGGGCCACGTTCAGGCTGGGGTCAGCGGCGCAGTAATCGGAGAGGATGCGCTCCTGGAACAGCTTCGTCGTCCCGTAAGGGTTTGTCGTCCCGCCGGTGGCGAAATCTTCCCGGATGGGTACCGAGACCGGGTCGCCGTAGACCGTGGCGGAGGAGGAGAAAACGAAATTCTTTACCCCATGGCGGCGCATGGCCTGTAAGAGGTACAAGGTGCTGATCAAGTTGTTGCTGTAATATTCCAGGGGCTTCGAGACACTTTCCCCCACAGCCTTGAGGCCCGCGAAATGGATCACTGCATCGATCTGGGGGTATTGGGCGAACAGGGCCTCCACCTCTTCCTCCCGGCACAGCTCCGCCCGGACAAAGGGGGCCTTTTTTCCTGTGATCTGTTCCACCCGGCGGAGGGCTTCCTCGCTGGAATTGCAGAGGTTGTCTGCCACAATGACCTCATAGCCTGCGTTCAGCAGCTCCACGCAGGTGTGGCTGCCGATGTAACCGGCTCCGCCACAGACAAGAATCGCCATAAAAACCGCTCCTTTCAAATTGCGTCCGTTTCCGTGCCTCCATTATAAACAGGAAGCGGAAATTTTGCAATGGGCAAAAATGTGTTTATTCCTTCATTTTTTGTGCATAAATCCCCACGCCTCTCCCAAGACTTTCCAGCAGGACACAGCCGTGCTTTTTCCAACGGAATGCAATCAAATAAAAAGTAAATGGTTAGAATATGCAAAAATATTTGAAGAGAGGGGGAAAAGTTGTGCAATTTTGCGCTTGCATAAATATACAAATGGGCTGTATAATCCTTGCATCATCTTCAAGACGGACGGAGGTACTTCACCATGAAGGACAAAAAGGATATTAAAAAGATCGTGCTCGCCTATTCCGGCGGTTTGGATACATCCATCATCATCCCTTGGCTGAAGGAGAATTATAACAACGCGGAAATCATTGCCGTTGCAGGCGACGTGGGCCAGAACGACGAACTGGACGGCCTGGAGGAAAAAGCCCTCAAAACCGGCGCGTCCAAGCTGTACATTGCGGACCTGGTGGACGAGATGGTGGATGATGTGATCATCCCTTCCCTGAAAATGGGCGCAAGCTACGAACAGTACCTGCTGGGCACCGCGTTTGCCCGGCCCATCATCGCCAAGCGGCTGGTCGAAATTGCCAAAGCCGAAGGCGCCGACGCCATCGCGCACGGCTGCACCGGCAAGGGCAACGACCAGGTTCGCTTTGAGCTGACCATCAAGCGGTTTGCACCGGATATGACCATCATCGCCCCCTGGCGGGAGTGGGAGATCAAGGGCCGGGACGAGGAAATCGACTACGCCGAAGCCCATAACGTGCCCCTGAAGATCTCCCGGGAAACCAATTACTCCAAAGATAAAAACCTCTGGCATCTGAGCCATGAGGGCCTTGACCTGGAGGACCCCGCCAACGAGCCGCTGTATGAGAAGCCCGGCTTCCTGGAAATGGGCGTGAGTCCCGCCGCCGCGCCGGATGCGCCCGCCTATGTGTCCATCGACTTTGAAAAAGGCGTACCCGTAGCGATAGACGGCGAAAAGATGAAGGCCAGCGACATCATCCGCAAGCTGAACAAGCTGGGCGGCGAAAATGGCATTGGTCTGCTGGACATCGTGGAAAACCGGCTTGTGGGCATGAAGGACCGGGGCCTGTACGAGACTCCCGGCGGTACGATCCTCTATGCGGCGCACCAGCGGCTGGAGATGATCACCATTGACAAGGATACCGCCCATATGAAGTCCAAATTAGCGGTGGACTTCGCAGACCTGGTATACAACGGCAAGTGGTTCACTCCCCTGCGGGAGGCCCTGAGCGCCTTTGCAGATAAAACCCAGGAGCATGTGACCGGCACGGTGAAGCTGAAGCTGTACAAGGGCAATATTATCACCTCCTCCCTCACCTCTCCCGAGTCTTTGTATTCGGAGGAACTGGTGACCTTTAATGAAAGCGATTACAACCAGGGCGACGCTACCGGCTTCATCAACCTCTGGGGCCTGCCTGACACGGTATTAGCCATGCGGGAGCAGGGAAAGCTGTAAGAAACGGAATCATTGACAATGGATGATGGATAATGGACAATGAGGCGGAGGCTGTCCTTCCGGCAAGAAACTCGTTGTCCATTATTCCGTTCTCTGCGGCCGCTTCCGCATGTCCTACATTGTCCATTTTCCACTTCTTCATTCATATATTTCGATCAAGGAGCTGCATTATGAAACTTTGGGGCGGACGGTTTGAGAAAGAAACCAATGCTTTGGTCAACGCGCTGAATGAATCCATTTCTTTTGACCAGCGCCTGTACCGGGAGGATATCGAAGGCTCTATAGCCCACGCTGAAATGCTGGGAGAACAGGGAATCCTCTCTAGGGAAGATACTGCGGCAATCATTCATGGATTGCAGGGCATCCTCCAGGATATTGAAGATGGAAAGGTGGAATTCACCACCGAAAACGAAGACATCCATATGAATATAGAGGCTCTGCTTACGGCCCGCATCGGCGACGCAGGCAAACGCCTCCATACCGCCCGTTCCCGCAACGACCAGGTGGCGCTGGACTTCCGGATGTATGTGCGGAAAGAGATTTCCGTCATCCTGGACCAGCTCCTGGATTTGGAGGGCGTCTTATGCCGCCGGGCGCGGGATCATCAGGCCGCCGTCATGCCCGGTTACACCCACTTGCAGCGGGCACAGCCCATTTCCTTTGCCCAGCACCTTCTGGCCTACGCCAATATGTTTACCCGAGACGTCACCCGCTTGGAGGACTGCCGGAAACGCCTGAACGAGTGCCCGCTCGGCTCTGGCGCCCTGGCAGGGACCACCCATCCCATCGACCGCTGGCAGACGGCAAAGACGCTGGCTTTTGACGCCCCCATGAGCAACTCCCTGGACGGCGTTTCCGACCGGGATTACGCCCTGGAGCTCTTGGGTGCGCTTTCCATTTTGATGATGCACCTGAGCCGTTTTGCAGAGGAGATCATCCTCTGGTGCAGTTGGGAATTTAAATTTATCGAGCTGGACGACGCTTATGCCACCGGCTCCTCCATCATGCCGCAGAAGAAGAACCCGGATGTGGCGGAGCTTCTCCGAGGCAAAACCGGCCGGGTCTACGGCGACCTGATGGGCCTCCTGACGGTGATGAAGGGCCTGCCTCTTGCTTATAACAAGGATATGCAGGAAGACAAGGAGCCGGTATTTGACGCGGTAGACACCGTGGAGATGTGCTTACCAGTGTTCACAGCGATGCTGGACACGATGACCGTCCTGCCGGAGAATATGCGCAAGGCTGCCGGGAAGGGATTTATCAATGCCACCGACTGCGCTGACTATCTCGCGAAAAAGGGGATGCCCTTCCGGGATGCGTACACCGTCACAGGCCGCTTAGTAGCCTCCTGCGGCGAGAAGGGCAAGATGTTGGAAGAATTGACGTTGGACGAATTGCAGGCGGTTTCGCCGCTATTCGGGACGGACGTCTACGAGGCGCTGAAGCTGGAGAACTGCATGGCCCTGCGGGCAAGCTTCGGCGGCCCTGCTGTCAGCGAGACTACGCGGCAGATTGAAGCGGTGGAAGCTTTCGTACAGGAGCGGAAACAGTAGGGAGGCGGTTTTATTTATACGCATACTTTGGCCGTCGGGACAAAAATCCTGAACGGAAAAGAAGCCTCCCATATCTTGGCGGGGTTTAACCGGGTAGCGTATGCCGCCGTTGCATTCTGCGGCGAGCCGCCGGAGGGATGGGCGGCGCTTGCGTACGAGAAAGGCAACTGGGCCGCCATTTCCTCCGGAACCGCCAAAGCTCTGACAGAGGAGCTGAGAACAGCAATCCAGAAAGGAACGGCAGACAATGTGTGGCTCTCCTTCGAGCCATGGGGTGAGGACTGCGCCCTGAACGCCGATTTTGAAAACGGATGGGCCGCGCTGCTGTACAGCTCTGCGTCCGAATGCGCTGCGTCCCTCTATCGTCCGGACCGACCGGACGGTGCGGAGGACGCGCCGGTAAATATCGGCGGGCAGACGCCTGTACCGAAAATGTGCGCTTTGGAGGATATGGGACAGGCGGCGGAGGCAGTCTGCTATTTCCTGGAAAACGGGCGGTTCCATCCGGATATGCAGTGGGCTGTCCTGGTGGGAAGCGATTTACCTTGGACAGAAGCACAAAAACCATGAACGGTTTCTTTCGGTTGGTCCCGTGTGCTGGCGGCATCTTTGAAATGAAATTCAGGACGTGATTGGAATATGAGCAAACCAAAGGTTTATATCGACGGCCAAGAGGGCACTACCGGCCTTCAAATATATGACCGGCTGGCAATCCGGGAGGATATCGAGCTTTTGACGATCCGCGAGGAAAAGCGCAAGGATACCGCAGAACGGAAAAAGCTGCTTAACGCTGCCGACCTGGTATTCCTCTGTCTGCCGGACGCCGCCGCCGTGGAGGCGGTATCTTTGATCGAAAACGACGCCACCCGCGTGGTCGACTGTTCGACCGCCCACCGTACCAACCCAGCATGGACCTACGGCTTCCCCGAACTGTCGGCGGAGCGCCGGGAGGCTATCCGGCATTCCAAGCGGGTCGCCAACCCCGGCTGCCACGCCACCGGGTTTATCGCCATCGTTTACCCCTTGGTATCCATGGGCCTGCTGCCGAGAGACGCGGCGCTGAACTGTTTTTCCCTCACCGGTTACTCCGGCGGCGGGAAAAAGATGATTGCGCAGTATGAACAGGAAAAGCGTCCTCCGGCGCTTTCCAGCCCCGCGCTCTATGGGCTGCTGCAAAACCATAAGCATCTGCCGGAGATGCAGAAGGTGTGTGGTTTGGAGATACCTCCGGTGTTTGTTCCCATTGTGGACGACTACTACAAAGGCATGGCGGGAACGGTACCCTTCCATATGGGCCAGATGCAGGGCGTCTCCACCCTTCACGGGGTTTGGGAGAAGCTCCATGACTACTATGTAAAAACGGCCGGAGAAGAGGGGATTGTCTGGGTGGAAACGGACCCTAGCGACCCGGAAAGCGGCGTGGATTCCGGTTTTAAGATTTACGCCGGCCAGCGGCGGGGGATGGACCGCCTCAGTCTGCTGGTTACGGGGAATGACGAGCGTTTCACCATCACAGCCCTGTTCGACAACCTGGGCAAAGGCGCGTCCGGCGCGGCGGTGCAGAACCTGAACCTGATGCTGGGGTTTGCCGAAACGGCGGGCTTGAATCTGTAAGAAACTGCGAGGTTTGATCAATATGGCGGACTTTATTAAAGGCGGCGTATGCGCCGCGCAAGGCTTTCAGGCCGCAGGCATCCATGTAGGTGTCAAGACCCATGCGTCCTGGAAAAAGGACGTTGCCCTGATCGTCTCCGATGTGGAATGTACAGCGGCGGCGGTGTTTACGAAAAACGTCGTAAAGGCAGCTCCCATACGGGTGGATAAAGCCCATCTGGCAGACGGCAAAGCTCGGGCGATCCTTGCCAACAGCGGCAACGCCAATGCCTGCGCTCCCTCTGGGGAGGAGAACGCCATGCGGATGTGCGCGGCGGCGGCAAAGGCCATCGGCTGCAAAACGGAGGATGTACTGGTGTCTTCCACCGGTGTGATTGGGCAGCGGCTCAATGTAGAGGCCATCGAGGATGGAATGCCGGAACTGCGCGCCGCTTTGGAACGTTCCGCCGAGGCCAGCGACGCGGCAGCCCATGCCATCATGACCACCGATACCATAAAAAAAGAAGCGGCGGTGGAAACGGTGATCGACGGCAAAACCGTCCGCCTGGGCGGCATTGCCAAGGGCAGCGGCATGATCCATCCCAATATGGGCACGATGCTCTGCTTTATCACCACAGACTGCGCCATCTCGCCGGAAATGATCAAAGCGGCCCTTCTGGAAGTCGTCCGCGTCAGCTTTAACCGTATCAGTGTGGATGGAGATACCTCTACCAACGATACCTGCTGTATCCTGGCAAACGGTCTCGCAGGGAACCACCCCATCACAGCGGCGGACCAGGCGGGCTATACAGCTTTCCGGGAAGCGCTGGAGAGCCTCTGCATAAAGCTGGCTATGGAAATGGCTTCCGATGGGGAAGGGGCTAAGCATTTGATCATCTGCGATGTCTCCGGCGCAAAGAGTGTAGAAAGTGCAGAAACCATCGCCAAATCGGTCATCTCCTCCACTCTGACGAAAGCGGCCATCTTCGGCGCAGACGCCAACTGGGGCCGGGTGCTCTGCGCCATGGGCTACTCTGGGGAGACATTTGACCCGGACAAGGTGGCCGTCTGTTTCAGCAGCAGCGCTGGAACCGTCAAAGTCTGCGAAGACGGCCGGGGCCTGGCCTTTGACGAGGACCTTGCCAAGAAGGTTTTGTCGGAACACGATGTGCAGATCCAAATTACCATGGATGAGGGCGGTGCAAGCTGCACCTGCTGGGGCTGCGACATCACCTACGACTATATCAAAATCAACGGCGACTATCGCACTTGAAAAACCGGTGCGGGAAAATCCATTCCTCCTGATCCATTTTTATTAGAAGGTGCTTATCATGTCCTCCCATGAACAGCAGGCCCAGACGTTAATCGAGGCCCTGCCTTATATCCAGAAATTTACCGGAAAAACCATCGTCGTCAAATACGGCGGCAACGCTATGATCTCCGATACCCTGCGCCGCGCCGTGATGAGCGACATCATCCTCTTGAACCTGGTCGGCATCCGCGTCGTCGTCGTCCATGGCGGCGGGCCGGAAATCTCCGCCATGCTGAAAATGATCGGCCATGAGTCCCGCTTTGTAGACGGCCTGCGCTATACCGACGTAACGACCATGGACATCGTGCAAGCGGTGCTCTGCGGCAAGGTCAACAAAGACCTGGTGTCCCAGCTGAACCGCCTGGGCGGCCGCGCCATCGGCCTCTGCGGTATGGACGGGCAGCTCTTCCAGGCAGAGCAGCTGGATGAGAAATACGGTCTGGTAGGAAAAATTACCGGCGTCAATCCGGACCCGGTGAAAAACGCGCTGGAGAACGGCTATATCCCCATCGTGTCCACCGTCGCGCAAGGCGTGGATGACGACACCGCGTACAACATCAACGCCGACACTGCCGCCGCCAAGCTGGCGGAAGCCCTCCGGGCCGAAAAGCTTATCCTCCTTACCGATGTTCGGGGCCTCCTGCGGGACCCCAAGGACGATGATACCCTGATCCACGTTGTCCACACTTATGAAGTCCCTGCTCTGGTTGCGGAGGGCGTCATCTCTGGCGGCATGATCCCCAAAATGGAATGCTGCGTGGACGCCATCGCTGGCGGCGTTGACCGCGTCCATATCCTGGACGGGCGTATCCCCCATTCGATTTTGATCGAGCTGCTTTCTGACCAGGGGATCGGAACCATGCTCAAAAAGGAGAATTGACCATGACTTCTCAGGAAATTCTGGCTCTGACAGACCAGTACATTATGCATACTTACGGCCGCTCCCCAATCGCCGTGGACCACGGCGAGGGGGCCCGGCTCTATACCCCCGAAGGCCGGGAGTACATTGATTTTACCAGCGGAATCGGTGTCAGCGCCTTGGGCTACGGCAATCCCGCCTGGCTGGACGCCATCAACGCCCAAGCGAAAAAGCTGGGGCATATCTCCAACCTGTTTTACACCGAGCCCGCCGCTAAGCTGGCGGAAATTCTCTGCAAGCGTACAGGGGAGAGCTGCGTTTTCTTTGCCAACGGCGGAGGTGAAGCGAACGAAGGTATGATCAAATTGGCCCGGAAGTACAGCTTCGACAAGTACGGCCAGGGCCGCGCCACCATCATCACCCTGCAAAATTCCTTCCACGGCCGCACCATCACCACCCTGAAAGCCACCGGGCAGGATGTTTTCCACAATTACTTCTTCCCCTTTACCGAAGGCTTCCGCTACGCTGAGGCCAACGATCTCGACGCCCTGAAAGCCGCTGCCGGAAATGACGTCTGTGCCGTTATGGTGGAGCTGGTGCAGGGAGAGGGCGGCGTATTGCCGCTGGATAAGGATTACGTTCAGGCTGTGGAAGCGCTCTGTGCGGAAAAGGACTGGCTTTTGCTGGTGGACGAGGTACAGACTGGCGTTGGCCGGACGGGCACGCTGTTTGCGTTCCAGCAGTATGACATCCTGCCGGACGTGGCGTCCTTCGCTAAGGGCATCGCGGGCGGCCTGCCTATGAGCGGCATTCTGGCGAACGAAAAATGCCGGAACGTCTTAGGTCCTGGCACCCACGCGACTACTTTCGGTGCAAATCCCGTTTGCGCGGCAGCGGGACTCGCGGTACAGGAAACCCTGGACGACGCATTTTTGCAGGAAGTCCAGGAGAAAGGCGCTTACCTGCGCAATGGCATTGAGGCGCTGGACCTGCCCTGCTTCGGCAAGACCCGGGGGCTGGGCCTGATGATCGGCATTGCCGTCAAGGACGGGTATACCAACAAGGAAATTTCCGCCAAGCTGGCGGAAAACGGTCTGCTGGTGCTGACTGCCGGACCAGGCATCCGCCTGCTGCCGCCGCTGGCGGTTTCCAAGGAAGAAATCGACAAGGGCCTTGCCATTATGGCCGAGACGCTGAAACCGTAAGGAGGGGTTCCTATGAAAAACCATACGCACTTCTTAAAACTGCTGGATTTTACACCGGCGGAAATCCAACAGTTCCTGGATACCGCCGCTGACCTGAAGTCCAAGAAAAAAGCCGGTACCCCTCACCGTTACCTGGAAGGAAAAAACGTAGCCCTGATCTTTGAAAAAACCTCTACCCGCACCCGCTGTGCGTTTGAGGTTGCGGCACAGGACCTGGGTATGGGCAGCACCTACTTGGGGCCTACCGGTTCCCAAATCGGCGTAAAGGAATCCATCGCCGATACCGCCCGCGTGCTGGGGAGGATGTATGACGGCATCGAATACCGGGGGTTCGGTCAAGAACGAGTGGAAGAACTGGCAAAATACGCCGGCGTTCCTGTGTTCAACGGCCTGACCAATGCGTTCCATCCTACACAAATCCTGGCGGATTTCCTCACCATCCAGGAGCATTTTGGACATTTGAACGGCATAAAGCTGGTCTATCTGGGCGACGCCCGGTACAACATGGGCAACTCCCTGATGGTTGGCTGTGCCAAAATGGGAATGCACTTTATTGCCTGTGCGCCGAGGGCCTATCTGCCGGAGCAGACCTTGGTCAACACCTGCCAAGCCATCGCCAAGGAAACCGGCGCGGTGCTGGAATTCATCGAGGACCCGATGGAGGCCGTGAAAAACGCAGATGTGCTGTACACGGACGTTTGGGTCTCTATGGGCGAACCGGCAGAGGTCTGGCAGGAGCGCATCGAGGCGCTGGGGCCGTACCAGGTCACCAAGACTTTGATGGACGCGGCCGGACCACAGTGCCGCTTTATGCACTGCCTGCCTGCGTACCACGACCAGAAAACCGCCGTAGGACGGGAAATGGGCGAAAAATTCCACCGGGACGCCATGGAGGTTACGGACGAGGTGTTTGAATCCGAACAATCCATCGTGTTCGACGAAGCGGAGAACCGGATGCACACCATCAAGGCCGTTCTGTACGAACTCATGAAATAACAGACGAAACGGACGGCTTTGCCGTCCGTTTTCCGCATAATGCAGCATTTTCCGCACAAACTGTAGGCATCTATCTTGGAAAGGATGCTGCTTTTATGCCAGAGAGAATTGTAATCGCCTTGGGCGGGAACGCACTGCAATCCAAAGACTCTGCGCCTACCGCCGAGGCTCAGCTGGAAGTTGTGCGGAGGACGTGCGAGCATATTGCGGAGATCAGTCGCCGGGGATACGAAATGGCCGTGGTACACGGCAATGGGCCACAGGTGGGGCGTATCCTCCTGGCAGGAGAAACTGCCCGGGAGGTCGTGCCTCCAATGCCCTTCGACGTATGCGGAGCCATGAGCCAGGGCTATATCGGCTATCACATCCAACAAGCGCTGCGGTACGCCTTAAGCGTACGGGGGCGGAACATCCCTGTCGTTTCACTAACCACCCAGGTGGTTGTCGACCGAAAAGACCCCGCGTTTCAGAACCCAACAAAACCCATCGGCGCATTCTACAGCGCAGAGGAAGCGCGGCAGCTGGAACTTGAAAAAGGCTACGTTATGCGGGAGGACGCGGGACGTGGCTGGCGGCGGGTAGTCGCGTCGCCAATGCCGCAAAAAATCGTTGAGATCGGGTCAATCCGCCTCTTGTGGGACCATGCCATCGTCATCACCTGCGGCGGGGGCGGCGTACCGGTCGCTGAAAACCCCGACGGTACGCTGGAAGGCTTAGCCGCTGTGATCGACAAAGACTTCGCAGCAGAACTGCTGGCAGAGGAAGTCGACGCAGACGCCCTGCTCATTCTGACCGAAGTCGAAAAAGCCGCTATCCACTTTGGACAGCCGGACCAGCAGGATTTAGACCACCTCAGCCTCGCGGAAGCGGCGCGGTACGTCGAAGAGGGGCAGTTCGGCGCAGGAAGTATGCGGCCGAAGATCGAGGCAGCCATGCGGTTTGCGCGAAACTACCCGGGACGGCGGGCCATCATCACCAGCTTGGATAAATGCCTGGATGCATTGGACGGAAAAACCGGGACGGTCGTAACTTTTTCGTGAAAAAGATACGGTGCGGGGTCCAGGGGCGTCACGCCCCTGGCGGGATTGCAAAGGGCAGAGCCCTTGCAAAACAAAAAGAGAGGCTCGATGCCTCTCTTTTTGTTCAAGGTCCCGTTCTACTCAAACGTACCTATCTCAGCACTTTTCCACGACAACCGCAGTGCCCATGCCGCCGCCGATGCAGAGGGTAGCAAGGCCCTTCTTGGCCTCCGGGCGCTTCATCATCTCATGCACAAGGGTAACAATAATACGTGCGCCGGAAGCGCCAACAGGATGGCCAAGGGAGATGGCGCCGCCGTTCACATTAACCTTCGCCATATCAAAGCCCAGCTCACGGCCGACAGCAATCGACTGTGCGGCAAAGGCTTCATTCGCCTCAATAAGATCAATGTCATCAATGGTCACGCCAGCTTTCGCCATAGCCTGGCGGGAAGCGGGAACAGGACCGACACCCATAATCTTGGGATCCACGCCGCCCTGGCCCCAGCCGATCAGCTTAACCATGGGCTTCAGGCCGTACTTCTCAACGGCTTCGCCGGAGGCAAGGATAATAGCCGCTGCGCCATCGTTAATACCGGAGGCATTCGCGGCGGTAACGCGCTGCTGACCCTTATCCTCGGTCTCCTTCTTGCCGGTCACTTCAAAGGTATGGACGACTTCGGGATTGGGGGACTCGGGACCAACGGGGAACGCGCCGCGGAGCTTAGCGATGCCCTCAGCGGTAACACCGGCTTTCGGATATTCGTCCTTCTTAAACTCAACGGTTTCCTTCTTGACCTTTACAGGTACCGCAACGATTTCATCGTCGAAGCGGCCGGCCTTCTGGGCGGCTTCCGCCTTCTGCTGGGAGGCGGCGGCGAACTCGTCCTGCTCTTTGCGGGTGATACCCCAGATGTCGTTGATGTTCTCGGCAGTGGTGCCCATATGATAGTTATTATAAGCGTCCCAGAGGCCGTCCTTAATCATGGTGTCGACGAGCTTTTTGTCGCCCATGCGGGCGCCCCAGCGGGCGTCGGGAGCGGCGAAGGGAGCGGAGCTCATATTCTCGGTGCCGCCGCAGACGACGATATCGGAATCGCCGGCGAGGATGGAGCGGGCGCCTTCGATGACAGACTTCATACCGGAGCCGCAGACCATGCCGACGGTGTAAGCGGGGACAGAGTAGGGGATACCGGCCTTAATGGAAACCTGGCGGGCGACGTTCTGGCCCAGGCCGGCGGTAAGGATGCAGCCAAACATCAGCTCGTCGACCTGCTCGGGCTTCACGCCGGCGCGGTTGAGGGCTTCTTTGACGACGATAGCGCCCAAGTCGGCGGCGGGCGTGTTCTTCAAACTGCCGCCAAAGGAGCCGATCGCGGTACGGCAGCAGTTTACGATGTAGAGATCTTTCATAGTAATCCTCCGTAATAAGATAAAATTCAGCGGCAGGCGGTGCCGCCGGCACAGGGAACGTGGAAGCGCCCGGAGTTTGCTGCCAAAAAGCAAACTCGGGATATCTCTCCATATGTTTATATTATAGACGCAAAATCCTTCCACGTCAATGGCTATTTCAAGCCTTTGCGGAATTTTGTTAAAACTTTGTCAAAATCGAATTTTTTTCGTCAACTCGACGAAAGGCCCCGCGTTGACCGGATTGTTTGGAGAGATTTGGAAAAAACAGCAGGGTTGATTTTTCCATAAGCGGCGGCAAGTTCGACTACTGCGCTTTCCGCGGCAGCTTGGAGGGCATCATCAAAACCTATGGACGGCTCTTTTTCTAAAGCGGCGTCATCCGTTCCGTTCAAGCGAAGGAGGATGGAAAATCCTTCCTCCGATTCTATAATTCCGGAAAACTGCCCCGGTTCCAGCGACAGCGCGGCCTCCTCCAGCGGGGCCAGAAACATCCCGTCTCCGGGAGTGAATGTCCGTGGACCAGCCGGGTCATCCGAGGCCGCCGCCAAAGCTGTAAACGCTGCCGCCGAATCTTCCGCTGTATTCAGCTGGGAAAAAAATTCCGCAATCCGTTCACGGGCCGCATCCCGGTCCTCCCCAGCGGCAACCAGGAGCCGGTCAACCGTTATCCCAACCGGCTGCGGCGCAGAAGGTTGAAATGGTCCTTCCTGAGCCTCATAAAGCTGGCAAAGCTTCGCATAAAGCTGCCCAGTTTCCGTCAGGACCTCCCACCGGGCGCGATCCAGCCCCTGGTAAGCAAGCGCCGCAAGGCAGGCTTCCTCACCGCCGGCCGCTTCTGCTTCTGCTTCCCATTCCGTCTCCACGGCGGCCTGCTCCTCCGCCCCCAGCGCACAGCCGTAAGTCTCCGCCCAGTTCTCCACCGTCGCATACAGTACCGCGTCTGCCAAAGCCTGCTGCTTTGCGTAGTCCGACAGCGTGCCGCTGTCCACTGGCGCATTCCAGTCCAGCACCGTATTGGCTTCTTTGCAGCGGTCTTGGATTTGGTCGCAAGTAAATGCCAGCCAATATAGATACCGCCACGCCGGAACTTTGCGTCCATCCACGGTGAGAAGGGTTTCTTCTTCTATAAGCTCTGCCGCCTCTCCTAACACCGAAACCTCCGTTTCTACCGTCTCAGCCTCCTCCGGCGCAGCGCAGGCCGCCAGCAGCAGGCATAACGCCGCAGCGGCCGCCAGCCCCCATTGTCTCATCGTCCACCCTCCTTCCGAAAAAAGGGATGTCCCATAAATATGCAGGCGGGGACGTGTTTAGAACATACACATCCCCGCCTGAGGTCAGGCCTCCTTCGCCTGTAATTCCTCTACCAGCGTCATTGCCTCTTCCAGCGCGTCGGCGCTGGGTGGAAGTTTTAGTGTCAGCGCCGGGTTGTCCCCAGCAGCGAGAACCAACCGCCTGCGGTACTTGTTCAATCCGCAGACCCGTACCACCGCCTCTGGCCGGAACTGCGCCAGCTGGAAGCGCAGAACATCCTTCTTCTGGGTGATGTCCGACACCCCCGCCTTTGCCGCCGCCGCCCGCAGGAGCGCTACGTCCAGCAGCATCAGTACCGGCTTGGGAGCCTCGCCGTAACGGTCCATCATCTCATCCAAAAGGTCGGAAGCATCGTCGCTGCTGCGGATGGCCGCAATGCGGCGGTATAGGTCCATCCGCTGCTCTGGCGAAGGCACGTAGCGTTCGGGGATGTTCGCGTTGACGGTCAGGTCCGCGGAACACTCTGTTTCGATCTTCTTTTCTTCCCCCCGTTCCTCCAGAACGGCTTCCTCCAGCAGCTTCAAATATAAGTCATATCCCACGCTCATTAGATAGCCAGACTGCTCTGGACCTAACAGGTTGCCCGCACCACGGATTTCCAAGTCCCGCATGGCAATCCGGAAACCAGAACCGAATTCCACATATTCCCGAATCGCCGCCAGCCGCTTTGCCGCAGTCTCTTGCAAAATCTTACCACGCCGGTAGGTAAGGTAGGCATATGCCCGGCGGGCGCTGCGGCCGATCCGTCCCCGGATTTGGTGGAGCTGCGCCAGCCCCATACGGTCAGCGTCTTCAATGATCAGCGTATTGACATTTGAAATGTCAATGCCTGTCTCAATAATCGTCGTACAGACCAAAATATCCGCCTCGCCGTCAACCATAGCCCGCATGACGGCAGACAGCTCTTGCTCGCTCATTTGGCCGTGGCCGGTGACTACCCGGGTGTCCGGCCCCAGCATCTTCTGGATGCGGGAGGCCGTCAGGTCGATGCTCTCCACCCGGTTGTGCAGGTAGTAAACCTGTCCGCCTCGGGAGAGCTCTTTGCGCATGGCGTCCTCCAGAATCGCCCAATCGTGCTCCAGAACATAGGTCTGCACCGGCTGCCTGTCCGCCGGGGGCTCCTCGATGGTAGACATGTCCCGCAGGCCGGAGAGGGCCATGTTCAGCGTCCGGGGGATCGGCGTGGCGGAAAGGGTCAGCACGTCCACCTGGCGGCTCATCTCCTTCAAACGCTCCTTATGGGTCACGCCAAAGCGTTGTTCCTCGTCAATGACCAGCAGGCCCAAATCCTTGAAAACCATGTTTTTTTGCAGCAGCTTGTGCGTTCCAATCAGCAAATCCACCCCGCCGGTGTGTGCCGCTTCTAATATCCGCTTCGTCTCCTTGGGCGGCGTGAAGCGGGACAACACTTCAATCGTCACTGGGAAATCCCGGAAGCGGCCTTTCGCCGTGGCATAATGCTGCTGCGCCAGAACGGTCGTCGGTACCAGGATAGCCGCCTGCTTGCCGTCCAGCACGCATTTCATCACCGCCCGCAAGGCAACCTCTGTCTTACCGTAGCCCACGTCGCCGCAGAGCAGGCGGTCCATGGGCCGGGACTTCTCCATGTCTTTCTTGATTTCCGTAATGGCCCGGAGCTGATCGTCGGTTTCCGCATAGGGGAAAGCGTCCTCAAATTCCTGCTGCCACGGGGAGTCCGGCGAAAAGGCGTAGCCAGGACAGCGCTGGCGTTCGGCGTAGAGCTTTGTCAGGCCTTTCGCCAGGTCCTTGACTGCCTTTTTGGCCCGCACTTTCTGTTTTGCCCACTCGGTTCCACCCAGTTTGTTCAGCTTCTGGCGTTCGTTGTCCTCGCCTCCGCCGATGTACTTGCTCACCAAATCCAGCTGGGTAGCAGGGACATAAAGGCAATCTCCGCCCGCGTAGTCAAGCTTGATGTAATCCTTTTCCACGCCATCCACCGGCATCCGCTGAATCCCCGCAAAGCGGCCCACGCCATGGTGAACGTGTACCACCAAATCGCCGGGCTTCAAATCCGTGTAAGACTGGATTTTCTGGCGGTTCGTCTCCTTTTTCAATTTTGCACGCCGCCGCGCCGGAGCCGTCAACTGCCCTTCCGTCAGCACGGCAAGGCGCAGCACAGGCCATTCGCATCCCGCAGACAGCGCTCCCAGGCTGATACGCACTTCGCCTGGCCGCGGCATGGCAGTCCCTCGTAAATCCAGGGACGCCGGAATGCCGCGGCTTGTCAGAAGGCGATGGAGATTGTTGGCGCGGCCCTCATTGCCGCAGAGGAGCAAAACGGCGCTGCTGTTTTTTCGGTATTGCTCCAGGTCGGAGACAGCCGTCTCCAAACTGCCGCCATAGGAGCTGAGCTGCCGTGCGTTCATACTGAGTAACGCTTTGGGGCGCATTGGCTGCCGGGAGGTCGGAAGGGAATCCGCCATGACGACCGGGAACGCCTCCAGGGCGCTGTACAGTTCCTCCGCGGAGAGCAGCAGTTTTGCGTATTCGCCAGCAACCACGCCGCCCTCCAAGAGCGTTTCGATGTCTTGACGGTTTTGCAGCAGTGCGCCTTTGACGCGTTCGTCCACCCGGCCGCTTTCACAGAGGAACACGATTGCGTCTGCGGGCAGGTAATGGACGCCGGCCGTTATGTCCGGGTAGATCGCAGCGAGGTAGCGGTCCATGCCGTCGGGGATGGACCCGTTTTTAAGGCGTTCGCCATCTTCCTGAAGGCGGGCAGCGGCGTCGCCTTTTTTGCGTTTGGCGAGGGCAAGAAGTTTACTGGCAAGACCCTCCAAACCGTTTTCCGCGCAGCGTGGAAGGGTTTCTGCTGCGGGAAGGAGCAGGGCGGAGTCGATATTGGAAATACGGCGTTGTGTTCCGGGGTCAAATACGCCCATAGAGTCAATTTCGTCATCAAAGAACTCGCAGCGAACTGGCTGGACCATTAAAGGGGAGAACACGTCCAGGATGCCGCCCCGCAGGGCGAATTGGCCGACACCCTCCACTTGTGCGCAGCGGGCGTAGCCCGCGGCCAGGAGTTTAGAGGCCAGTTCTTGTAAGTCCATACGCCCGCCGGTTTGCAGGGGGATGGCCAAGGATTTGAGCAATGCAGGGGGCAGGGTCCGGGCCATGAGTGCGTCGGCGGTAGCGACGGCCACGCGGCTTTGGCCGGAAGCCATTGCATAGAGGGCAGCAAGCCGGCCGCGTTCCCAATCGCGGGAGGCGACAGCGCTAGGGCGGATCTGCCATTCCCGGGCGAAGAGGGAAACGGGTGTTTCGCCGAAAAGGGTTTCCAAGTCGGCAGCGAGCACTCTTGCATCCTGTTCGTCGCCGCAGACGAATACAGCGGGGCGCTGTAGGGTCATAGCGATTGCGGCGCCCACGCAAGCGCGCTGTACAGGTTGTAAGCCATTGACTGCAAGAGGGCCGATACCCTCTTGAATCTTACGGATCAGCTCCGCTGTTTCTGGAATTTTCGTTAATTCTCCCAAAAAATGTCTCATCGCTTTACCTCAACTATGCTGCGGTACGCTCATTTCAGCCATTCCCATGGCTGGTGGGTTCGAACCCCCCATTTTCTCTTTTTCTTCGCGAAGAAAAAGAGAAAACGGGCCGTTCACGGTCCAAAAGAGAAAAAGACGCCCCGCGGGGATTTTTTGGCCCGGTGAAATCCTTCTGTGCCTACTTCTGCAAACGAGAAGACCACACAGATTTGGCGTGCCTCTCCTTCCGCTGTCGCTGCTGCGGGGGCCGTTGGGGGATGGGTGCGTCTAACGTTT
>JAAWGR010000035.1 GCA_022795445.1 Oscillibacter sp.
CCTACCGTCTGAAAGAACGCAAGGAATTTATGCGTCAGAAACAGCAAATCGTGAACACTCTTTTTGAGCAAGGCAGCTGCTGATTTTGTTACCCCCCCCGCCGAAAAACTACAAAATTTCTTCGGCGTTTTCTTACAATTTCAAATTGGCGTTGACATGGCCCGCGTGGACAAACCCGCCGGGAAAATTACTGCCGACGACGTGCGGGAATACATCGGCTATCTGGTTGATGGTCGCGGCCTCAAGGACAGCAGCGTCCAGACCCACATCAACACTCTGCGTTCCTTTTTTGGGTGGCTGGATACAGAGGACATGATCAAGCGCAACCCCATGCGGAAGATCAAGTCCCTCAAGATCGACCGCCAGAAGGCCCGGCAGCCCCTCAGCGGCGAACAGCTGGAACGGCTCCGGGACGGCTGCGAAACCTACAAGGAAAAGGCCCTGGTGGAGTTCCTGGTATCCTCCGGCTGCCGCCTGGGTGAGATCGTGGGCCTCCGCGTCGACGCGGTGGACTGGCAGGGGCGCAGCGTTGTTGTGCGGGGTAAGGGCAACAAGGAGCGGACGGTTTATTTCTCCGTCCGGGCCAAGCTCATGCTCCAGGAGTATCTTGCGCAGCGCAGGGGCGGCGACGCGTTGTTTGCCAGTTCCAGAGCGCCTTATCAGCCCATGAAGCCCAGGGCGATTGAAAAGGCGCTGCAAAAGATCGGAGAGAGGGTCGGGGAATCACGGCGGATTCATCCCCATCTTATGCGGCATACCTTTGCTTCCAATGCCCTCAATGCCGGGATGGATATTACCATTATCCAGCACCTGCTGGGGCACACCGACCCCAAAACTACGTTGATCTATGCAGAGCTTGCGCCCAGGACGGTCCGGTATGAGTATGAGCGGGTCGTGGCATAGAAAAGCATCGGTAAGGCTACGTTTATGTTGCCTTCCGATGCTTAGAATTGTTTCTTAGAATGCTGCTATTTTTCTCATTTTTTTGTCCCATTTTCTCAAATTTCTTGTCCGCTAACATAATCTATTGTAAGGAATGTGAATAGAAAGGGATTTTTATTTATTCATCCTATACGGCAGTGTGCACAAATACGGATTTGTATGCTTTTTGTAGGAATTTGACATTTTATGATTACAATATGGGAGTGACCAATATGCATAAACATAAAGCGGTTATTTTTGGCTGTGGACAATCTGCATCGAAATACCGGGATCGAATTCGGGAAAATTTTGAGGTGATTGCTTATACTAGCAATCATCCCAATTCCTGGGGAAAAGAAAAAGATGGAGTAAAAGTAATCCCGCCCCAGCAGATCCCGACAGATGCAGTAATTGTTGTGGCAGCTGAATTGTATTATGGGGAGATTCTTCAAGGCTTAATATCGGAAGCAGAATCCGGAAGGATCATTTATGTAATGAACGGTGGCCGAATTTTCCAGTACCATCCAGAGAATATCCATACGAATCGGCCTATCTATGAAAAACCAGATTTTGTGCAATCTTCTCTTAAAATAGAACCTACCGTATTGCAGGTGGGGCTTTCTGGATCTTGTAATTCCAGGTGCAGATACTGTCTATACCACAGTGAATACAGTAAGTATGATTCTTCACAGGGAAATATGACTGAAGAGACTTTAAGTAAAGTGATACAACAAATTCAATCAGTGGACACATTTTATGAATTGGAACTGATTGGCAGTGGGGAACCGTTGATGAATCCTAACCGGTACGAATATGTTTGCCGCATTTTAAAAGCAAAGGAGAGCTTCCAACGATGTACGATATATACAAATGGAATGCTGCTGACGGAGGAGAATGCCCGAAAATTGAGCCTCCTCCCAATAAAGGAATTGGATCTTAGGTTTTCTATTGATGGAATTTCTCCTGAGGATTGCGAATATTGGAGAAAAAACGAGCGTTTTTCCGTTATCCGTGAAAATGTAAACCGGGCATACGATATTTTAGGGAAGAATGTAAAGATGACAGTGATGGGCTGCGTCGTTTTGCCAGCTGATTTGGATGTTCAGAATGCTGAGGAAGTGGAAACGTTTTTGTGTGAAAGTAAAATGTGGAGAGAGAAGGAGTTTCCTTTTGTGCAGCATGTAAATAATCTGGTCGTGCCTTACGTGAAGATTCCAGGGACAAAGGCAGTAACTGCCTCGGTTTTTCCTAAAACTTGTACATGCTGTAATCCTTTCATTCGGATAAATGTAATAGCGAATGGGGATATCATTTCTTGTGGTTGTGGCTATGTGTTCAAAAATAAACAGGAGTACCGCATTGGAAATGTAAGCAAAGATAACCTCATAGATATTTTTTATGATCATGAAGTCTTTCGCAGGTTGCGAGCTTCTTTGGAGGACGGCAGTTTTTCAGAGATTTGCGGGGATTGTGTACAGCGTGGCGGCAATATGCTTCCCTGCCTGCAAAGGGTAAAGGATTGTGTATAATCTTTTCCTGGGACGCAGCCTGATTGCGGAGAGATAAGCACGATTTACTAGCTGGAAATATCCACATAATAGAAGGAGAACGATAAGTGAACCTAATGGATAAAGAGACATTGTGATGTCGAATGGACTTATAAGTAGATTAACGATTTGCATTTCAATGATTCTCTATTCAAAATATATAGCTGTTTCTACGTGCTTGAGTTTTAATAAGTAGACAGCATGTGTAGTTCCGGGTTTCGGATTTGAGGTGTTGGGAGATGGAATTTACATATAATGGGTATCAAGTTCTTTTGCAGTCTCTAAATAAAAGAGGTTACCGTTTCTGGAATTACCATAGCTTCCCCCAAAGTCCCCGCAGTGTGATTTTACGACATGATATTGATAACAGCTTAGAGCAGGCGGTGCGGCTGGCAGAATTGGAAGCGGCAGAGGGCGTATATTCCACCTATTTTGTGCTGCTGCGGACGGATTTCTATAATCCGGCCTCAAAAAGCGGGTTGGCTGCTCTAAGGCGAATCCAAGCCCTTGGCCATGAAATTGGGCTGCATTTTGATGAGGCGGCGTATGGGGTGGAAGAACAGAAGGATATTGTTCAAAACATAACAAAGGAGTGTGGTATTCTGTCCGCACTCCTGGAAACCCAAGTTTCCAGTGTTTCCATGCACCGCCCATCGAAAGCCACGCTGGAAGCAGATTTGCAGATTCCAGATGTCGTGAACTCCTACAGCAAAGCTTTTTTCCAGGATTTTAAATACCTGTCAGACAGCCGCCGGCGATGGCGAGAGCCAGTGCTGGACATCATCGAATCCGGAGCCTATGACCGGCTGCATATTTTGACGCATCCCTTTTGGTATCACGAAACAGAACAGAGCATTCAGGAGACGGTTAGCGCATTTGTGCGCTCTGCGAACGAGGAACGGTGGCGGCAGATGGCGGAAAATATTACGGATATGGATTCTATTTTGAAAGAGGATGAACTGTAAATGCAGATTTCAGAGATCTTGGTTTTTCTGAAAAATGAGGGAATCCCATACACATTTTGCGGGAATGAAGCGGAAAATGTAGAATGTTTTTCTTCACTGGTTCATTACAAGCCTGGAACGTTTACTTGGGTGAAAAAGCAGGAAACCATCCCGGGAGGTTTTGATCTATCCTCAATTGTTCTTGCATTTGTTTCGGAGAATGTCGAGGGAAATTTTCAGAATGTAATCCGGACATCGGAGTCAAAACGCGCTTTTTTCTCGACGATTGAACACTTTTATGTCGAGGACAAAGAACAGCCCGCGATTGGGCAATACACCTACATTTCCCCGAAGGTCAAGCTGGGGAAGAATGTGCGCATTGGACATAATTGCACTCTGGATGGAGACATCACCATTGGGGATGGGACAGTGATCTGGAACAACGTCAGCATTCTCAATCACGTAACCATTGGCAAAAACTGCGACATCCATTCCGGAGCAGTGATTGGGCATGATGGTTTTGGCTATACAGAAGATATCAGCCATAAAAAAACCATGGTAAAGCATTGTGGCGGCGTAGTGATTGGGGATGACGTTCTGATTAGTGACAATGTATGTATTGCCCGCGGGACGATTGATGATACGGTTCTAGGAGATGGAGTCAAGATTGATAACTTGTGCCACATTGCACATAACTGCATTTTGGAGGACAATGTTGCTCTAGCCGGTCCTTGTACATTGGCTGGAAGTGTACACATTCATAAAAACGGTTATTTGGGTGCTGCGGCAATCCGCAATCAAATTTGTATTGGTGAGGATGCGTTTGTTGGCTATGGCGCCATTGTTGTGAAAGATGTGGCGCCAGGCCAGACGGTGGTAGGAAATCCGGCAAAGCCTTTTGTGAGAAAGAAGGAATGAACCAGTGCAGTTCATTGACCTGAAAGCGCAGTACCAAGCGATGAAAACTGAGATTGATGCAAAAATCCAGGATGTTCTGGATACGGCGCAGTTCATCGGTGGGCCATATGTGGCAGAATTGGAAGAAAAGCTTGCCACGTTCGTAGGTCGGAAACCCGGAACGCGATAGGCCGCCATTGCCCCGTACTGCCTCGGCGCTCGCGTGGTCATAAATTGAGACATCGATTTCATGCGACGCGCCAGAACTTCCCTCGTATTGAACGTCCAAATGAATTTCAAGTTCTTTCCCATTCAACTGGCAGTTAATGCAGCAAAAGTTCTGCATTTTACTGGCCATGCTCCCAGGAGCACCGCGCAAAATAATCTCTTTGGGATTATCCCCTGAATTGATTCCTGTCAAAACGGCACGGCCCCAGCTTCTTCTACAGCCTGCTTGCATAAGCTCCAAATATATGCCTCATATGCCCGTTCCACAGTATCAGAATTCAAGGTCAGGATCTGAGATCTGGAAGCAAGATCTAATAACTGGTTGATTTCTTCCTTGATATCCTTTTTTGCCATACGCACTCCTTTTACGGAATATTTTTAAGCGTCTTAATGATTTCCTCCATCGCCTCTTGAACATCTGGATTCGGACGCACAGCCGCTTTCACGATATTCATAGGGAAATCCAGGTGCCTCATGCTCTCGTTTTCCCAAATAACATTGGAGAGACTGTCCAGATGAAGGTTTTTTTCTAAGCCCTCAAGAATTTAGGGAACAGAGAGCAGGTAGGTTTCCAGAATGTCGATGGATGCAATGTACATTTCCTTACAGCTCATTGGCCTGGAACGATATTCACTGACTGCCTCTCGGTCTAATTTCTTATCCGCTTTCTTCGCCTGCTTGGCGGTGTGCGGTCCCTCTTCAAACTCTGTATTTCCTCATAGGCTGATTTGATTTAGGCCAGGCATTTTCCGCACCGCAGAAGCCGCTGTAGGTTGGGCTTCCTCAATAATGTTTAGTGTTTCAAGTTCTTTGATTTGCCGGATGATGTCGTCTGCATGACATTCCTGCAGACCATTGGTAAGGTGTTCAATGAGTTCGCTGTAATCTGATTCCGTTAAATGGTCCATCAAATACTCCTTTCCAATTCGCGGCAAAACGAGCAGTAACGGTGTGGTGTTTCACATTCGTTGTGATCTCATGCTTTGTGCAATTTTGTCGAAAATAAGTATATCATACTTTGCTGGGGATTGGAAAAATATCTTCAACAACTCTTCGCGTTTTGGGCAAGCTGGAAATAAAGAGCACCCATCCAACAAGATGGGTGCTCTTTGCTATTTTCATTACATTTCTATATTTAAGTTCTTTGTAAGTAGGCAAGTGATTTTGTAATCAGAATTCAATCCGCATATGAAAACCGAAGTACCGTCTCGTGCTCCCACACTTCGCCGGGCCTCAGAACGCATTGGGGAAACTCCGGATGATTGGGCGTGTCCGGGAAAAACTGCGTCTCCAAACACACTGCGTCCCGACGGCCGTATTTTGCTCCGCCCTTTCCGACGGGGCAGTTTGCCATATAATTCCCAGCGTAAAACTGGATGCCAGGCAAGGTAGTTTTCACTTCCATGCGGATTCCGCTCCTCGCGCTCTCCAACATAGCAGCAGGACGCATTGCACCGGACGCACCGTCTATAATCCAGTTATGGTCGTAGCCAGAGCACAGCTCCAGCTGGCGAAAGGGCTGGTCAATCCGTGCGCCGATAATGGTGGGCGTACGGAAGTCCATGGGAGTTCCTTCTACCAGCGCGATTTCACCTGTGGGAATGCTGCCTGGCTTTACTGGGACGTAGCGGCTGGCATAGAGCGTGAGGAGTTGTTCCATAGCTCCTCCAGCGTCATGGCCGTTTAGATTGAAATAAGCGTGATTTGTCAAATTGCAGATGGTAGCCTGGTCCGCAGCGGCCCGGTAGGACAATCGGAGTTCGCTGTCCTCTAGCTGGTAAGTCACAGAGACACTAAGACGGCCTGGATACCCCTCTTCCATATTCTCAGCTTCACAGGAAAAAGTTACGCTCTTTTCGCCGCAGAAGTCCACTTTCCAGACCTTTGAAAAAAAGCCGGTTGGGCCACCATGGAGATGGTTCTCTCCGTCGTTGCGGGTCAATGTATAGTTTTGTCCATTCAGCGTGAACCGCCCGCCAGCAATGCGGTTGGCATAGCGGCCTACCACTGCGCCCATGAATTTATCTTGGGCTTCGTAGGCCTCCATGCTGTCAAATCCCAGGGCAATATCCACTGGTCCTGTTGCACCTGGCACAACAAGTCCCCGCAAAGATGCCCCATAAGTCAGCAAAGAACATTGAATCTTCCCGTTCCCTAAAACGATTTCCTCTACAGTGCGGCCGTCACGAGTCACACCGAATGGCTTCCTCTTCATACACACCTCCTGTTAACCCTGTCCATAGTAGGCACCAGGACCGTGTTTGCGGAGATAGTGCTTATCCAGCAGTTCCTGCTGCATAGTGGGAAGGCCAGGGGTCAGGGCCATAGCGTGGAAATCCATAAAAGCGCACTCCTCCAGTACTACGGCATTGTGAACGGCGTTGAAAGGATCGGTTCCCCAGGCAAAGGGGCCATGGCTGTGTACCAGCACCGCCGGGACCTGAGCTGGGTCCAGTTTTCGATCCCGAAAGGTCTCAATAATGACATTCCCTGTCTCCAACTCATAGCTTCCAGCAATCTCTTCCGGCGTCATTTTTCGGGTACAAGGAACTTCACCATAGAAGTAATCACCCTGGGTCGTTCCCAGGGCCGGAACGCCCTTTCCTGCCTGGGCAAAGCTGGTGGCCCAGCGGCTATGGGTATGGACGATGCCTCCTAGGGAGGGAAAGGTCCTGTACAACGCCAGATGAGTGGCTGTGTCGCTGGAGGGCTTATATTGGCCCTCCACCTGCTCTCCGGTTTCCAGGCTCACCACCACCATATCCTCCGGCTTCATGCCATCGTATTCCACGCCAGAGGGCTTAATCACCATCAAACCCTGTTCCCGGTCAATACCGGAGACATTGCCCCAGGTAAAGGTCACCATGCCGTATTTTGGCAGCAGCAGGTTCGCCTCACAGACTTGCTTTTTCAGCTCTTCTAACATGATACATATCTCCTTTACAGCTACAGCACAGGGACCGCCCAAGGGGCGGCCCCTATAGGCGTTTATTTCAGCTTCCAAGCCAAGTCGGAGAGGAACAAATCGTGTTCCAGGGTTTCCACGGTGGTGTCCTTTGTAATATGGACAAATTCAATGTCCAGCATATTGGCCCAGTCTTTCATCTGTTTAGCAGTGACATCATAACTCAGAACCGTGTGGTGAGCGCCTCCTGCTGTGATCCAGCACTCCACGCCGGTGGTCAGGCTAGGCTCTGCCTGCCACATGACCCGGGCCACAGGAAGATTGGGCATGGGCAAAATGGGTTTTACGCAGTGGATGTCCTGGCAGATCAGCCGCAGGCGTCCGCCTATGTCGATAAGGCTGACCACGATGGCGTCGCCTGGCTTGCCCTCAAAGACCAGACGGGCCGGATCTTCTCGTCCGCCGATGCCTAGTGGGTGAACTTCAATCCGGGGGCGGTCTGCCGCCACAGAGGGACAGACTTCCAGCATATGGGCGCCCAAGCTATACTCTTGACCCTTCACCAGATGATAGGTATAGTCCTCCATGAAAGCGGAAGCGCCGTTTCCATTTTCACCCATGGCTTTCATGATGGCCGTCATGGCGGAGACTTTCCAGTCGCCCTCGCCTCCGTAACCATAGCCCTGGGCCATCAAGTGTTGGCTGGCAAGGCCCGGAAGCTGCTTCATGCCCCAAAGGTCCTGGAAGGTGTTGGAGAAAGCCATGCAGCCCTCCGCGTCCAGCATTTTTTTCATGGCGATCTCTTCCCGGGCCTGATAGCGGACGGTTTCCAGGTCGTCTGTCGCAAAATCGTAGCTGGCTTTGTAGGTGTCCAACAGCCCGTCGATTTCCGCTTCAGTAACCGCGTCCATCACCTTCACTAAATCGCCCACGGCCCAAGTATTTACCTGCCAGCCCAGCTTGGTCTGGACCTCCACCTTGTCGCCCTCAGTAACAGCTACTTCCCGCATGTTGTCGCCGAAGCGCATGACCTTCATGTTCTTGGAGACTGCCACACCCACGGCGGCTTTCATCCAGTCCCCAATACGCCGCTGAACATCTTCATCCTGCCAATATCCAGCGACAACCTTCCGCGCTTTTCGGAGACGGGCCCCGATGAAACCATGCTCACGGTCGCCGTGAGCGGCTTGGTTCAGGTTCATGAAATCCATGTTGATCTCTTCATTTGGGATTTCCCGGTTGTATTGTGTGGCGAAATGGCACCAGGGCTTTTGCAGGCTCGCCAGACCGTTGATCCACATTTTGCTGGGGCTGAACGTATGGCACCAAGTAATAATCCCGGCGCAGAAATCGTCATAGTTTGCCTCTTTCACTACGTCTGCAATTTCCTGGTTGGTCTTAGCAGTGACCTTGTAAACCAAAGGATAAGGGAGGACGGCGCTCAGTTTCTCCGCCATCTCGGCGGCCCGGGCGGCCACGGTCTCCAGAACCTCGGGGCCATAGAGGAACTGGCTGCCGACGACAAACCAGAATTGATATTGTTTCATAAAATTTCCTCCTTACAATGTTTCCACAGCGGTTCGCTCCACTTTGAGCAGCGCCTTGTATTGCTGAATATATGCGTTGAACCCTTCCGTCAGGGCAGTATCCGGTTGGATGGTAGAACCGGAGACTCCGGCGAAGACTCGGTTCTTCAGGAAACCTTCCAGGCTTTCATTCCTGGTATTTTCCAGCGTATAGGCGGCAAGCAAAGCCATGCCGTAGGGACCGCCTTCTCCGGCGGTGGACATACAGGTAACAGGGGCGTTGCAGGCCGCGGCCAGGTAGCGCTGCCCAACTAAGGGGGTCTTGAACAGGCCGCCGTGGCCGGTCAGGGAGTCGATGGCGACATTCTCCTCCGCCAAAAAGTCCATGCCGATTTTCAAGGTGGATATGGTTGCGTAAAGCTGCGCCTTGAAGAAGTTGGCAAGGGTAAATCTGCTTTCCGGCGTCCGGGAGACCATGGGACGTCCTGCATCCATGTGGGTGACGCCTTCTCCAGCTAAGTAGTTGCACACTAGTATGCCACCGCAGTCCGGGTCCCCCTCAAGACTCTTTTCATAGAGCTTGGTATAAAGCTCATCAGGGGTTGGATTCGCACCGAAAAGGCGGGCCGTCTCTCCCAGGACGTTTACCCAGGCGTTGGTGTCGTTTGTGCAGTTGTTGCAGTGGACCATGGCTACCGGGGCCCCGGCGGGGGTGGTTACCAGGTCGATCTCCTCGTAGACTTTTTTCAGCGGCTGTTCCAGCACCACCATGGAGAAGATAGAGGTTCCGGCAGAGACATTGCCCGTTCGGGGAGCTACAGCGTTGGTGGCAGTCATACCGGTGCCCGCGTCGCCTTCGGGAGGGGCAAAGGGGATTCCGGAAGGCAGCAGGTCTGCCAGAAGGGCGGATCCCTGCTCCGTCAAAGCACCGGCAGTTTCCCCAGCAGTAAGGACTTTCGGGAGCAGGTCCTGGAGCTTCCAGGGGAAGTCCTTGGTTTTCGGGAGCTGGTTGAATTTCGCCATCATCCCGGCGTCGTAGTCCAGGGCGGCGCTGTCAATGGGGAACATGCCGGAGGCTTCGCCGATGCCCACTGCGTTGACGCCAGTGAGCATATAGTGGACGTAGCCTGCAAGGGTTGTGATGTGAGCGATTTGGGTGACGTGTTCTTCTCCATTCAACACAGCTTGATAGAGGTGGGCGATGCTCCACCGCTGGGGAATGTTGAAGCCAAAGAGTTCCGTCAGCTCCGCCGCTGCGGGGCCGGTGATAGTATTCTGCCAGGTACGGAAGGGGGTCAGCAGGTTCCAGTCTTTGTCAAAGGCCAGATAGCCATGCATCATAGCAGAGACGCCCATAGCGGCGATATCCTCCCGGTGTTCCATTCTGGAAAGCGCCGACTTCAGCCCTGTCCAGACCTCCTCCAGAGGATAGGTCCATATACCATTTTCATACCGGGAGGCCCAAGTATAGTCTCCGGAAGAGACCGGCTGAAAGCTTTCATCAATAGAGACGGCCTTAATTCGGGTGGAACCCAATTCGATGCCCAAACAAGTTTTCATCTCAGTCCCTCCATTATTGTTTACTGGTGTTCTTGCGCAGCAGAACGATACTCTGGATCACCAAGAACAGGCAGAGCATGGCAGCCACGGTGATGTTGGACCACCATGCCTCGTCAAAGCCCAGGGAGGAGACAATCCGCTTGATGGTGTTCAGGCTAAGCACACCAAAGAAAGTGCCCAGCACGTTGCCCACGCCACCAGTGAGCAGGGTGCCGCCTATGATGGAGGAGGCGATGGCGTTCATCTCATCCCCAGCGCCGTTGGCAACGTCGCCGCTGCCCACATGGAGGAAGTAGAGGATGCCGCCCAGACCTGCTAGAACGCTGCACAGCACATGAGCCAGAAATTTGGTGCGGCGCACATTGATGCCCAGCATATTAGCGCTTTGGCTGTTGCCGCCCACGGCGTAAAAGCTGCGTCCCAGTTTGCTCCAGCGCAGAAGACAGAAGAGGAGCACTACTACCAAGAGGGCAATCACAACACCTACCTCTACATAAGCCGGGATATATTGGCCCAGCTTATTGTTGGAACCCAGCCCAGGCACAATGATCCGGGTGTCCTTCACTGCCAGGAAGCCCTCGCTGGTCACCCGCACAGGCTCCTTGCTGACAATGGTAGTCATACCCTTTGCGAAGAACATCCCCGCAAGGGATACAATGAAGGGCTGAATTTCCAAATAGGCCACCAAGTATCCTTGAACCAGCCCAAAGGCCAGCCCAATGCCAAGGCCGATCAGGAGGGCTGTGGCTATGCTGCCGCCCTGCTGCTCCAAATTCACCGCACTGGTCATGCAAACCAGACAGGTGACCGCTCCCACGCTGATATCGATACCTCCAGTGATCATGACGATGCTCATACCGCAGGCCAGGACAATGAGGGAGGCATTGTTGTTTAGGATGTTGAGGAAATTCTGGGGTTTAGCGAAGCCGCCGCCCAGGGAGAGCACGGCGGATAAGTACAAGATAAAGAAGACCGCAACCGTGATTGTGAGCAGGAGGTTGGTATCGGTCATGGCGACTCGGTTTTTGATTCGCCCCTGTTTGTCCAGTGCAACTTCCTTTGACATATCAGGATACCTCCTTCGCAGATTTGGCGGGTGCTTTTTTCATGTTGGCCAGCTTTTCCCGCACCACTGGAGCGCTGAGCACTACCAACAGGATAACTACCACCGCCTTGTAGGCAGGCAGGGCTGTGGAGGGTACGTCATACTTATAGAGGGTTGTGGTGAGGAACTGGATCACGTAAGCGCCCAGGATAGAGCCGTAGATATTGAACTTGCCGCCGCCCAGAGCGTTGCCCCCTAGGGCCACCGCCAGAATGGCGTCCATCTCAATGTTTTCCGCGATACGGGAGTAGTTGATGGAGCCGCTGCGGCTGACGCGGACAAATCCAGCAATTGCCACGCACACGCCCAGGATCACATAGGTGAGGAGTTTGATAAGTTTGGGGTCCAAACCATTGAGGCGAGAGGAGCCCGCGTTGATTCCCACAGACTGGGTATACAACCCCAGGGTTGTAAATTTCAGAACCAGCCAGAAGGCCAGGATCACGAAAACGGTGATAAAAATAGGGGTGGGGACTGGAATGCCAGGGAGGAAGGTCCCTGCGTATTTGAAGGCGATATCATTGATGATAGGCAGTTGGTTGTTGTTGATCCATGCGGCGATGGAGCGTCCGGCAGTGAACATGATGAGCGTAGCCACCATGGGCTGGATCTTAAAATAGGCCACCAAGACGCCGTTGAACGCGCCGAAGATTATGCTGACCACAATGCCGATGAGGACCGCGAGAATCAAAGGCATCTGCATGGTGTCTGCGGTGATCTGGCCGCCGCAGACCATGCGCAGGATCACGCTGCCGGCAATGGCCATAGTCGCGCCCACGGAGATGTCCTGTCCGCCGGAGGAGGCAGTTACCAGAGTCATGCCTATGGCCAGCATGACCAACTCCGAGGCGTTGTCCAGAACAGAAATAATGTTGCCGCTGAGCACCGGATTGCCCAGGCTGTTCTCTTTAATGGAGATTGCAAAGAACGTTGGATCGGCAATCAGATTGAACAGCACCAGAAGGATTAATGCCGCGATAGGGATAAACAGCTGCTGCCGGGTAAGCCGCTTGAGGAGAGGTTCATCAGGCCGCTTCAACTGGGTCTCTGGATCTTTCACGGGGGTTGTCATTCCTCATCACCTCCTGCAATTGTCGCCATGATTTTGGTCTGGGTCAGGTCTTCACCAGTGAGTTCGCCCACCAGTTTTCGGTCCCGCATGACAAGAAGGCGGGAGCAGGTACGGAGCATCTCGTCGATCTCCGAGGAAATGAAAGTCACACTTGTGCCCTTCTCTGCCAACCGCAGAACCAATTTCTGAATCTCAATTTTGGTGCCGATATCGATGCCCCGGGTGGGCTCATCCAGAATCAGGTATTTGGGTTCTGTCAGAAGCCAGCGGGCCAGGATACACTTTTGCTGGTTTCCGCCGGACAGAGATTTGATGGGAGTGTCTGCCGAGGCGGTTTTGATTTCCAGAAGTTTAATGTAGTCGTCGGCAAAAGCCTCCGCCTGTGCCCTGGAAATAGGCCGGAAGAAGCCCTTCATCACCTGATAAGCCAGGATAATGTTCTCCCGGACAGAAAGGTCGCCCACAATGCCGTCGCCCTTCCGGTCTTCAGGCAGGTAACCAATCCCCTGCTTCATAGCGTCCAGCGGTTTTTTAATCCGGACCTCTTTGCCATCCATTTTAACGGCGCCGCCAGTTACATGGTCCGCGCCAAAGATAGCCCGAACACACTCGCTGCGGCCGGAACCCAGGAGTCCTGTAAACCCGTTGACCTCTCCTTTGCGGATGGAGAAATCGAAAGGTTTGATGCCAGCGTTGCTGCAAAGGCCTTCGGCCTCCAGTACGGGGGCCCCTTCCTGACTGATGGCTACACCGCCTGACTCCCCCTTAATGTCGGCCATGTCGTCCAGTTCCTTGCCCAGCATCTTACTGACCAGCTGGACCCGGGGCAAGTCTTCGATGACGTACTCGCCTACCAGCTGGCCGTCCCGCAGGACGGTGATCCGGTCACAGACCTCGTAGACCTGCTCCAGGAAGTGGGTAACAAAGATGATGCCCACGCCCTTGGACCGCAGGTCTCGCATCAGGCCAAAGAGCTTTTGGACCTCCTGATCATCCAAGGAGGAGGTGGGTTCATCCAGAATGAGCACCTTACACTCCATATCCACCGCCCGGGCAATGGCCACCATCTGCTGCACAGCGATAGAACAGGTGCCTAACTGCTGCTGGGGAGCAGCGGGAATGCCAAGGGAGCCTAAAATTTCTCCGGTCCGCTTGTTCATGGCCCGCCAGTTGGTCAGATTCCCCTTTGTCCGGCCAATGAATATGTTCTCCGCCACCGACAGGTTGGGACAGAGTGTGATCTCCTGGTAAACGGTACTGATACCCGCGTTCTGGGCATCTTGCGGAGAGCGGATGACCGCCGCGCCCTCAACGCCTTTGATGTAAACCTCGCCCCCGTCCCTGGGGTATACGCCGGTAAGCACCTTGATTAGGGTGGACTTTCCCGCGCCGTTCTCTCCCATTAGAGCGTGGATTTCCCCCTCCCGCAGGGTAAAATCCACATTCTGAAGGGCACGCACACCCGGGAAATACTTGCAGATGCCACGCATTTCCAATACCGCGCTTTCCTGCATAGGGACTCGCCTCCATTCTTACAAATTCAATACGCGGCGCGGCTGACATGCCGCGCCGCGTGCCGGGTTGCCTGTTTATATACGGTTCAAGGGCTTTGTATCAGGTGCCGTAGGTGTCCACGTCAGCCTGGGTGATGGTAGCCGCATCGAAGCCCTGCTCTGGAGTGTAGATAATTTTCTGAGAGGGAGCATTGCCAGCCACCAGATCCTTAATGATGCTGTCAACGGTTTCGGCCTGCAGAGGATTGCACAGGCCCATGTAGTTCCAACTGCCGGACAGAACGGCCTCCATGGCCCAGGTATCACTATCGAAGCCCATAACAATGACGTCGCCGTCCTTACCGTGGGTGATGCCGTTGGCGTCCAAGGCGGCCACAGCGCCGCGGGCCATACCGTTGTTTTCTGCGTAGATCACGTTAAAAGGCTTGCCGCCGTCGATAACGGACTGGGTAATGGTGCGGGCGGTTTCCTCATCCCAGGAAGCAGTTTGCTGGGTGACATAGGTCCAGTTCTCCTCGGCAGCTACCTTTTCGTCCAGTGCGCCAGTGCGGCCCACTTGGGCATCGGTACCCATTAGGCCCTGGATATGGACGATGTTGTATTCGTCCAAGCCTTGCGCGGCCAGCCAGTCCACAGCGGTCTTGCCCTCGGCGGGCATGTCAGAGACAACGGCAGCCACATACATGCTCTCGTCAGCCTCTAACATACGGTCAAAGAGGATGACCTGGGTGCCGGCGGTCTGGGCGTCCTGGAGTACGGTGTCCCAACCGGTGGTAGAGGCGGGGGACAGGAGGAGAAAGTCCACTTCATCTTGAATCATCTGCTGGGCGGTAGCGATCTGCTGGGCCGCGTCATTGTTGTTAAAGAAAGTGGCTTTGTAGCCGTTTTCTTCTGTGAACATTGCCCGCATGGCTGCATCGTTTGCAGTCCGGTAGCCGGATTCATTGGGGTCATTGTTGATGATGCCCACAGAGATAAGCTCGCCGCCACCGTCGGCGGGCTGCTGGACATCGGAGCCGTCGGACTGCTGGCTGTCGGAGCCGCCGTCCGCTGGGGTGGAACCGTTGTCGGAGTTGCCGCCGCAGGCGGCCAGGGCCAGGACCATGCACAGGGTCAGCAGGAGACAAAAGACTTTTTTCATGATCAGTTCTTCACTTTCAAAATGTTTGGATTTGATCCCGGAGAGCGGTGCGCCATCCGGTTTCCATACCTGCATTAAAAACGATTCCCGGGCCAAAGTCAATACATTTTTGGCTATAATCACTATTTTTGTATGAGTAAATAGGACAAATTTTAGTTATAATAACATAAAACAATACAAATTTCAGAGAGTAAAGCTATTCAATTGCAGCATTAGTTGAAAATTTTATGATTTGTCTGTAAAATTTGTTTGTTTTTTTCCGGTTTAAACGAAAATAAAGCCATCTGATTCTTTCGGCAGGTTGCCCAAAAAGCGAAAAACCGTTGGTTTCTTTTTGAAAGAAGGTAAAAAATTTCAACTGCTGGGACGATGGTTTTCGTCTTTGGCAGTCAATTTTTTTATTTTTTTCAAATAAAAGAGCTAAACTTCCAAAAAACATCAACCAATATTTTGGGCAAATTACCCTTGACTGTTGGTATAATGTTCCCATCAAACTGCGAGAGTACCAAAAGGAGGCGGGGGAATGTCCATCAAATATCAGCTTTTGGCGGATCAGCTGCGGGAAGACCTGCTCCGGAACAACGGACGGGCAGGTTGGAAGCTTCCTACAGAGCTGGAATTGTCTCGCCAGTATCATCTGAGCCGCCAGACCGTGCGTCACGCTCTTCGCCTGCTGGAAGAGGAGGGCCTGATCCAGCGCCGACAAGGCAGCGGGTCCTATTCCACCGGCCGTCTGCCGGGAGAGGCCCCGCGCCAGATTGCAGTTGTGACTTCTTTTATGGATGATTACATTTTTCCTGCCATCCTTCATGATGCCTCCGACGCTTTTGCCCGCCAGGGTTATTCCACTGCGGTCTATGCTACGGAAAACCAAGTCAGTACAGAGCGGGAGATCTTGCTCCGGTTGCTGGATGAGCCGGTAAGCGGTCTGCTGGTGGAAGGGTCTAAGACCGCCTTGCCTACACCGAATGCGGATCTTTACCAGCGTTTACGCCAAGCCGGGACCCCTATGGTCTTCCTCCACGGCGCATACAGTGAACTGGCTGGGGTTCCCTGCGTGGCGGATGACAATTATGGCGGCGGCTATCAATTGGCCCAACACCTTGTAACCCAAGGCCGCCGGGAGATTGCCGGCATCTTCAAAAGCGACGACGTACAGGGGCCTCAGCGCTATCACGGTGCAATCTCCGCCATGCGGGACGCGGGGTGTCCCATCCGGGATGGCCGCTTCGCCTGGTACGATACCGAGGACCGCCGCCGTTTGCTGGAGGAGAAGGACAGCCATTTGCTGGCCGATTTCCTGAACAAGCGTCTGGAGGGGGCCGTAGCGGTGATCTGTTATAATGACGAAATCGCTTACCATCTGATTCAGGCTCTGCTGGCGGCGGGCTGTCAGGTGCCGAAGGATGTGGCGGTGGTCAGTTTTGACAACAGCTTTCTAGCTCAGATCAGCCCTGTGCCTATTACATCTCTTAGCCACCGCAGCCGTATGGGCAGGTCGGCAGCAGAGCAAATGATCAGCCTGCTTCAAGGGGAAACAGCCCACTCCAAATTCCTGGAGTGGGAGTTGGTGACGCGGGAGAGCGGTTGACGGAATGAGGAAAAAAGGCCAGGACTTTACGGTCCTAGCCTTTCCATTTTAGTATTCGCGTTCTTCGATGAGCGTGGTTGTCAACTGTGCGGCGGTGAAAACCCGTTCTTCTACATACTGCTGTTTTTCTGGAGTATGGCCAGCTTCCATAGCTTGAATGGTCTCCTCAACCAGCGGACCCAACAAGGGATTGCACTCCACTGCCAGAGAGATGTTCCCGTTCAGGCAGTCCAGAAGTGCGTTCCGCGTAGCGTCGAACGTAACGACGTTCACGCCGTCTCTGCCGCAGGCATAGCCGCCCTCTTCCAAAGCCTGAAGCGCGCCAAAGGCGATGTTGTCATTTTCGCAGTAAACCACATCCACATCTTCTTTGCTGGGCAGGTGTTCCAGATATTCCGTCATAACCTCATAGGTCTTAGCCTGTGTAAAGTCCCCGTCCAACTGGGTCAGCAGTTCCCAATTTTCATGGAGAGCTACAGCTTCCTCCAGCGCTGCCGTCCGGCCCAGTTGGGCAGTGGAACCCAAAGTACCTTGAATGTGGACGATCCGTACAGGTTCCCCATCCGGGTAAACGCTCTCAATCCACTCCACAGCGGCGGTTCCTTCCCGAAGAAAGTCCGACCCAATGTGGGCGGAATAAAGGCTCTCGTCTTCCACATCCACCATGCGGTCCACCAAAATCACCGGGATGCCAGCTTCTTTGGCCTCCTGGAGCACAGAGTCCCAACCGCTTTCGCTGATGGGCATAAGGACGATATAATCCACCTGCTGTTGTATAAATTTACGGATAGCAGTGATCTGGTTTTCCTGTTGCTGCCGGGCATCATCAAAGAGGAGGCGGTAACCGTTTTCCTCCGTGAACACCGCCTTCATGGATTCAGAGTTAGCAACCCGCCAGTCGGATTCCGCGCCCACCTGGCTCATGCCCACCACGATCAAGTCTTCTTCAGCCGAATCCCCTGAGGGAATCGGCTTTGATCCGCAAGCGGAGCAAAAGCTTAACACCAACAATAAAACCATAAAGGTCCGTTTCATGTTTCCGCCTCCTTTTCTGCGGGACGAGGAATGCGGACCGTCACAGTGGTTCCTTCTCCCTGATGGCTCTTTAGGGTCAGACCGTAGGGCGCGCCGAACAGCAGCCGCAGTCGCTCATGGACGGTCACCAACCCGAAGCCTACCCGTTTCCCGGTTTCCATAGCCTGGTTCAGTTCCGCCAGACGCTGCTCCGACATACCTGCACCGTCATCCGTAATCTGGATAAGAACGTCCGCTCCTTCCACTTGGCTGGTAATAGAAATACAACCCTTTCCGCGCTTGAGTTTGATGCCATGATACAAAGCGTTTTCTACCAGCGGCTGGAGCGTCAGTTTTGGGACTCGGGTCTTTTGCAGGGCTGGGCCGATATTGATGGTATAATCCAAAATGTCCTGATAGCGGGCCTGCTGTATCTGAAGGTAACTGCGGACATGTCGTTCCTCTTCCGCCAAAGTGATGATATCTTCCCCACGGCTCAGGGAATGGCGAAAGAAGTTTGAGAGGTTGGAAACCATCTCCACCGCTGCCTGAGGCCGGTCCGCCTCAATGAGCCAAATGATAGTGTCCATAGTGTTGTATAGGAAGTGGGGGTTGATCTGGGCCTGGAGCAGAGCCAATTCCGTTTTGCGGAGGCTGGTCTGTTTCTGGGTAATCTCCTGAATCTGCATGTTGATCCGGGCAATCATCTGCTCCATGCCCTCGCTGAGAGTACGAATCTCATAGGTCTCTGAGCGTACTGGTTCCCGCACAGTGAGATCACCGCCAATGACATCCTCCGCCCGACGGCATAGGTCAACTACCGGCTGAGTGACAGATCGGCTCAACCGGACGCTGTAACGAAGCAGCAGAATGGAAACCGCAGACAGTGCCAAAACGAGCAGGATTTCTGCAGCGATCTGCCTGGCAATCTGCTGCTGGAGCAGGTTCAACTGGACGGATTCGCAGTAAAGATAATTGTACATATATTCTTGAATCAGAGAGGTGAGGACATAGATGTTGTTTTCCAGCTGCATCTGCCGTTCGTCATAATTCTGGGTGGCTTCGATTTGATATATTTTTTCTTCCAGGTTCTCGCACAAGTCCAGAACACTGGTGACGGCCCGAAGGCTGTCCTTCTGGCTGGTCGTGCTAAGGAGGTCTTTGGCCAGGCTCTGTGCCGCTTCTACCTCTTCAATGGGGAGTCCCTCAGAATACTGGCTTTCGATGACATAATAGTACATTTTCAAGTCGATGTTTTCCTTGAAGTCCTGGTTAAATTCTGAAGCGGTGGTTACATTGTAGAGCAGGCCGGAATACTGGCTGTTATAGGCTAAGGCTAAGGCCAGCATAGCAATGAGCAGCGCTGCCATGAAGATACAGAAGGTGACTACCAGCCGCCGCATCCGGCTCTGGATGGAATCAGGGCGGTTCATGAGCGTTTTCCTCCCCCGCGGTAGTCCCGGGGCGTACAGCCCTGCGTTTTCTTAAAGAGAAAGCTGAAGTAGTGAGGGTCCTTGTAGCCCACTGCGGCCGCCACCTCGCCGGAGCGTTTGTCCGTAGTACGCAGCAGTTCCCGGGCTCGTTCCATCCGCTTGTTGGTGACGTACTCGGTGAAGGTAGCTCCGATTTCTTGGCTGAACACCGCCGAGAGATAATTGGCAGAGATGTTCACTTCTCGGGCCACCTGATTCAAAGAGAGGGACTCGTCTGTAAAGTGATGATCTATGTAAGCCACAGCCTGCTTGAGGAGACTCCGGCACTGGCTGTTGGAGGCCCGGTCCCGCAGTTCGACCACCCGCAGCAGAATATCTAAAAAATAACCTTTCAAGTCCAATGCTGTCACGTTTTGTCCCACTAAGTTCAGGCAGGTTAGCGAGTCAAACATTTCCTGCTTGGAAACTCCCAGAGACGTGGCAAATCGGGCAGCCGTAAATCGAAGCTCCAGCATCAGGTATTGGCAAAAGGGCTTGGAAGATAGGGCTTCTTCCACACTGTGGATATACTCGTCTGCAAAATTGGAAATTTCCTGGGCGCTGGCGCTCCGCATGACGCCGGCAAGGATAGCCGGATCCACCTTCCCTGCGTCTAAGTGATCCAAGCTGCTGTCATTACCAGTCCCAGTGAGAAAGCTAACCGTGTCTGCTGTCAGCACATGCTGCCTAGGCAGGATATGCCGGTAAGCCCAGAGGCGAGAAACCTCTTCATAACAAGCGGGGAGCGTACTGAGCCGTTGAGTAGGACGGCCTACCGCAACATACCAATCCTGCTCTGGAACATAAGCCTCATATTGGTTCCGAACGGTATCGACACAGCGGCGGGTCAGTTCCTCCATTTTGCCGCTGTCCCCTTTTAAAAGGACTGCATAGGTGGTCAGGTTCCATCGGAGGAGCATATACTCCGGGTACTTCAAAAAGTGTTCCAACAGTGCGTCCCGCAGACGGGCAGCGGGTTCAGAATAGCCTTCCGCAGAACCAGGCTGCTCAGGGGGAACGGAAAAGAATGCGATGGTGTAGCACCGTGCCCGAAGGTCAATATCCAGTTTTCCCGCCATTTCGTAAATTTGCTGCACGGTCAATTGTCCGGCAACGATTCGCTCGAAAAATGCGCGGCGGGTGTACTGCTCATATTCCTGCGCTTCCCGGTGGAACTGATCAAGATAACCGCGGTTAGCCCGCTCGCCTTCAATTTTTTCCTTGATTTCAACCAGCACGTCTAGGAGGGCCTTTTTTGTGATGGGTTTTAGAAGGTAGCGTTCCACGCCGATATGGATCGCTTGCTGGGCATATTCAAAATCGTCATGGCCGGAAATGATAATGATTTTCATGTTTGGAAATTCCTGGATGACTAGCTTGCTTAGGGCAAGACCGTCCATGAAGGGCATTCGAATATCCGTAATCAGGATGTCTGGCTTGAGCTGCCGGATCAAGGGCAACGCCATCTCTCCATCCCCGGCCTCCCCAGCGAACACATAACCGTATTGTCCCCAAGGGACGGTGTCCCGCAGGGTTTCTCGGATAATGCTTTCGTCTTCCACTAGAAATGCGCGCAACATGGCAATCCCTCCATAAATCGGTCACTCAAGCTTCATAAGGTGCAAAAACCATTCGATTTTATCAGGATATCACACTTCACATCTGATTTCTACAAAAAATTTTTATTAACAGGCTGTTTTTTATGCTAATTGCCACGGTAAATTTAGCCATCAATCAGGTCACGCCGCTGGTAGCGGCGATTTTCCTAAGATGGCCTGGAAATTCACCGCCTCTGCCACCGAGAACGCCTGACTGGCCGGTATGGACTGTGATTGGCGAGGTACAAAAGTGTGTTACTTATTGGACAGGCGTGTATGATTGTATGTTCTTCATTATGAACAGAAAACTATACAATTCGCTGTCCTCCGAGCTTCAGAAAATCGTGGATGAGTGCGGTTTGAAGGGTGTGCAGAATCAGCATAAACTGGTGCGGGAGGATAACCAGAAGGTTCTAGAGAAGTGGGAGGAGGCTGGTATAGAGATCACTCATCTGACGGAAGAAATCGCGGAGGAATTCCGTTACCTGCTATGAGAAATTTGCCGGCGAGCTGAACTAAGAACTCATTAACACGTTTACCAAATAAGGAATTCGTTTTGCAAAGGGCGATTACCTTGACCAGTAATCCTAGCCTGTCAGGGCAAAACAAAATGCGGCAACCGTTTTGAGTTGCCGCATTTTTCTATAGCAGATACTTCTTCCCTTATTCATCCAGTTTGAGTACAGCCAAAAATGCCTCTGTTGGAATTTGAACCGATCCCAAAGAACGCATTTTCTTCTTACCCTCTTTCTGCTTCTCCAGCAGCTTCTTCTTCCGTGTGATATCGCCGCCGTAGCATTTCGCAAGCACATCCTTCCGCATTGCTTTCACCGTCTCCCGCGCAATCACACGCCCGCCAATTGCCGCCTGTACTGGCACCTCGAACAGCTGACGCGGAATATTTTCCTTCAGCTTTTCACACAACTTCCGTGCCCTTGTGTACGCCTTATCTTTATGTGCTATAAAACTCAGCGCATCCACACCTTCGCCGTTCAGCTTCAAATCTACCTTTACCAGCTCGCTCGGCCGATAGCCCGACAGTTCGTAGTCCAACGACGCATAACCCTTTGTATTTGCTTTCAGCGTATCAAAAAAATCATAGATGATCTCGTTTAATGGCATTTGATAATGCAGTTCTACCAAGTGCGTATCCAAATATTGCATATCCTTAAACTCACCCCGACGCTCTTGGCACATCGGCATGATATTTCCGACATAATCATTCGGGCTGATGATGGAAACCTTTACATACGGTTCCTCTGCGTGCTCAATCGCCGCTGGGTCTGGATAATTGTGTGGATTGTCCACTTTCACCAAACTTCCGTCTGTTTTAAATACATCATAAATTACAGAAGGCAACGTTGTCACAAGATCCAAATCAAATTCACGTTCCAAACGCTCCTGGATAACCTCCATATGAAGCATCCCCAAAAAGCCGCAGCGGAACCCAAAGCCTAACGCCACAGAGGATTCAGGCTCGAACGACAAAGATGCGTCATTCAGCTGCAATTTTTCCAGCGCATCCCGCAGATCCGGATACTTAGAACCATCCTTCGTGTAAATGCCGCAGTAAACCATTGGCTGCACTGGCCGATAGCCCGGCAGTGCTTCTGCGGCAGGATTTACCGCATTGGTCACTGTATCGCCTACACGTGTATCCTGAACATTCTTGATGGAAGCGGTGAAATATCCCACTTCCCCAGCCCGCAGACGCTCACAAGGTTCCATGCCCAATGGCAGCAAGTGGCCGCATTCGATCACCTGATAGCTGGCTCCGGAAGCCATCATCTTCACCGTCTGCCCCGGCTGGATGCTGCCTTCCATAATGCGCATATAAACGATCACACCCCGGTAGCTATCATACTGGCTGTCGAAAATCAGGGCTTTCAGCGGTGCGTTCTCGTCGCCGCCTGGCGGCGGTACGTTCTTCACAATGTCTTCCAAAACGGCGTCAATGTTGATTCCTTGTTTCGCAGAGATCTCTGGCGCATCTAAGGCCGGCAGGCCAATGATGTCCTCTACTTCCTGTTTTGCCCTTGATGGGTCGGCAGCGGGCAGGTCGATTTTATTAAATACCGGCAAAATTTCTAAGTCGTGCTCCATCGCAAGATACGTATTCGCCAGCGTCTGAGCCTCCACGCCCTGCGTGGAATCCACCACCAGGACGGCTCCCTCGCAGGCCGCCAGCGACCGGGAAACCTCATAGTTGAAGTCTACATGACCCGGCGTATCGATCAGGTTCAAGGTATATTCCTCGCCGTCAGCGGCACGGTAATTCAGCCGTACAGCCCGTGCCTTGATGGTAATTCCCCGTTCCCGTTCCAAATCCATGTTGTCCAAAAGCTGGCTCTCCATCTCCCGCTGGGAGACGGCGTTGCATTTCTCAAGGAGCCGGTCGGCCAAGGTGGACTTCCCATGGTCAATATGTGCAATAATGGAAAAATTACGGATATGGTCTTGTTTCATCATTCCAAGAAACCTCCCTTAAAGGTTCGTCAGCCCGGATCGCCCTCCCACCACACAGGCGGGGCGTCGTGCGTCGCGTTCCACTGTTCCCAAAACGCCTCATCCCAGAGGCTTTCATAATTATAGTTTACCACAAATTCCCGCCAATTTTCCACTGCTTCCGGCCAATCCTCCGCCGTCAAGTCTTCTTCGCCCTCCGCGACCTTTGCAAGCATCCGACGGCATGTCTCCCCGGAGTGGTGGATATAATCGCAGTAATTGTCCAAATTCAATACCGTTTCCTCATCAAAAAGGAATCCGAAAAGCCGCACATTCTCATAGGCCGTCAGGGCCTCACAAGCCCATTCCAAAGCGGCAAAACGCGCATCCAGCTCGCCGCGCCGGATGGTGCGGTCCCAAAACAAGATGCTGTATGGCGGAAAAAACACATCAAATTCTGTCTCTGGATGTTCCTGAAACCAGGTTCCCATGACCGCCAAATTCTCTGCCACAGCATCATAATAGGCGTCCCTGGGAAGGGTTTCTTCTACAAGGTCCGGGCGGCGGTAAGTCCGCAGCGCTTCATAACGCGCCCATTTGGTGTCTTGCCATAGGAACCCGTCATCTACCGTTTGCCCACCGCCCCAGCGGTTTTGCAGAAGGACGTAGACGCTATAATACAAGGTGTCTTTGTTCAGCAGATACTTGAGGTCATCTAAGGGGTTCCAGTTATAAAGGTAGTCCGGCATTGCGCCGGTCACACCGCTGTCGTCCCGCACCAGGATGTTCAGGTCCAATCCGAAAACAACCCGTTCCGGCGTTTGATTCCGAAACAGCGTCTCTATTGCCGCGTCGAACTCACTGAGATAGCCGTCCGGAAGGGTGATCCGCACTGCCTCGCCGCCGAACAGTTCTGCCGCCCAGCTTGCGCGGTAGTTTGCCGTCATGGATGTCCCCATGATTACAGTATCCGCTGGAAGATTTTTTACCATCCCCGCCGCTTGGTAACGTTCACTAAAGAAAACGGGGGCCCACTGGTCCGGTATCCGGTAATAGAGGCAGGGGTCCACAGTGTACACAATCCCGGCGCAGACCGCCAGCAGAACCAGCAGCGCCGCCAGGAAACCGCAGGCCCAACATCGATATGTTTTATTCATAGATCGCCTCAGAAATTAGAGTAAATAAACGTTGTAACGCCGGTGAAAGAAAGGATGGACCAGGCCGCCAGCAATGCCAGCAACACGCAGCGCCAGGCGGTGGGCTGAAAGTTCTCCATCCGTTCCGCTGTGTTATGGGGCCAAAAGGCCGCCAGCAACGCTGTACTGAAAATCAGGATTATCCGTGCTGTGTCCAGCCAGGGGCCCAGTGTGGGAAGCAGCATCTGGATGGCTACGGCTTCTTTGTCCAATACATTATCTAAAATCCACGCCTGGGGCAGACGGAAATCGGCAGTCACCGCCCTCCGCAGCAGCGACAGGGCGCCGGTGATGCTGGGCGCCCGGAAAAATACCCAGGCAATATTTACGAACACGAATGTGATGGCCCATCGGAGGAACTTTGGGAGTTTATCCCGGCGCACGCCCCAGATACGCTCTATAATCTGGCCCAAGCCATGGAGTCCGCCCCAAACGAGGAAAGTCCAGCCTGCACCGTGCCATAGGCCGCTGAGCAGGAAAACAGTCAGGATGTTCCGGTAAGCCTGAACCGTACCCTTCCGGCTGCCGCCCAGGGGAAAATACAGACATTCCCGCAGGAATGTGGTAAGGGTAATGTGCCAGCGCTTCCAGAACTCGCCTATAGAAAAGCTTCGGTAAGGGGAATTAAAGTTCACCGGCAGGCGAAGGCCGAACAGCCGGGCCGCGCCGGCAGCGATGTCACAGTAACCGGAAAAATCGAAGTACAATTGCAGCGTATACCCCAAGACCACCAACCAGGCGCTGGGGGCGGAAAGTTGGTTCAAATTCGCCCAACCATTGTTGACGATGGCTCCCAGGTTGTCCGCCAGCAGCACCTTTTTTGCGGTACCTATGGCAATGGCGTAAAGCCCTGCCGCAAAATCCTGCCCATCTGGCTGGAGAAATTTTTCGCTGTGCAGCTGGGGGAAAAACATCCCAGGCCGCAGAATCGGCCCGGAAACCACTGTTGGGAAGAAAAAGGCGTACAGCGGAAAGTTGTCTTTGTGGTGGGGACGAAACTGTCCGGTATAGACCTCTTTCAGCAGCCATAGCTGCTGGAATGTAAAAAAGCTCAAGCCTACTGGCGCCCAGCCAATGGACAACCGTCCGCCGGTGAAGAAACCAGCATATTTGAAAACCACCAACACGCCGATATGCCACCCTGCTGCAAGGAGTAGGCAGAGGCGGCGCTGGGCAGGTGTCCGAACACACGCATAAGCACATGGCCCGTCGGCTTCCTTCAGAACCTGGACCTCCGCTGTCAAGTAACGGACAGCGAATGCGGATACTGCGAAACCAGCCGCCAACACCAGAAGCGCGGTCCAGCCGCTGCTGAGAACATAGAACACCAGTGACCCTGCGGTAAAAGCAGCCGCGGCAAGGGGACGGTCACGCCTGGCGAGAGTCAGGCAGATCATGACCATAGCTATCAAAAATGCCAGGAAGCCAAATGATTGAAAGCTCATCTTACGGCTGCTTTGTCAGGCCGTTCAGCCGGGCGTCTGTTGTGCTTAAAACCTGGGTCAGGCTCTGACACCGCCCTGGGTAAGCAGCCGTAACTGCGCCAGAGGACATATCAGGGAATTCCGCTTTTTGGGCAGCCAAATTCCGGAGCGCTTGGGCATAACGGGCTTCTGAGAGTTTCATATCGGCCCCGGCAACACCCATGGTACAGGCTGCGGAATCCAGGGCAAAATAGCCCTCATTTGCCCCGGAGGCCCGGTAGAGGTGGCGGTAGAGCTGGTACACGGCACTGCCGAGATAAGCAGCTGCGGCATTGATCGCGGCTTTGTCTCCCAACTTGCCTAGGATCTCGAAAAAAACACCGACCGCACCGGAGATCAGCTTGCTTTGCAGCGTGGCCAAGACGCTGCCCTTGAGGATGTTCCCTGGTTCCGCGGCGTTGAGGATGTCCTGTTCGGTGAGCATATTGCCCTCCCGGGAGAGGGTGCGGCCCAGGATAAAATCCGCAGAAACGTTGTAGTAGTCGCAGGCCCGGACAACAAAGGCTAGGCCCGGTTCTCGAATCCCCTTCTCGTAGTGAGACAATAGGGCCTGGGAAATGCCCAGCGCCCCAGCGACGGTTCGCTGGGAAACCCCCTTTTCCTGCCGCAGCAGAGACAGTGTGCGGGAAAACTCAGAATTCATGTTCGGAAGCTCCTTCATCTGGTATCACGGAAATGATCGAATACGTACGGTATAGTTTAGCAAATGAGCTACACGATGTAAAGTAGGACGATTGACAAATTTCGGATGAAATCTTTGGACTTTCTTGTTCTTGACAAGAAAAAAGCGGCCGCTGGAATGGGGCGGTGACGTAAGAAAACCTTCTAAGCGAGGGTCGGCGTAGTGTTAAGCTGCGCCGACTTTCGCATTATTTTTGTCTTGGGCAGTTTGGGATTGCTCCCGCGCTCCCTCAAAATCAAACGCACCAATGAAGTTATAGACGATTT
>JAAWGR010000036.1 GCA_022795445.1 Oscillibacter sp.
ATTTTCTCTTTTTCTTCGCGAAGAAAAAGAGAAAACGGGCCGTTCACGGTCCAAAAGAGAAAAAGACGCCCCGCGGGGGATTTTTTGGCCCGGTGGAATCCTTCCGTGCCTATTTCTTCACACGAGAAGACCACACTGATTTGCTTCTGCGTCTACTTCCGCTGTCGCTGCTGCGGGGGCCGCTGGGGGGGTGTGGTGCTCTTTCTGCTGCCGCTGGAGGTGCTGTGGATTTGGATACTCTATCCGCTGCCGGTCGCCTCTCAGGATATATAGCATAAGAGCAACAGAAGCCCCGGGTTCCGGGGCTTCTATGCATTTGCAAAGATGTTTTTTAGTTCGAAGCCGTATCCGGATCGGTGTCGTCACCCCAGAGCATGTTCTTCCGCAGCTCCGCGCCAACGGTTTCCATCTGGTGCTTTGCCAGCTGGGCACGCTTGGCGTTGAAGAAGGTGCGGCCGTTCTTATTCTCTGCAATCCACTTGCCCGCAAACACACCGTCCTGAATGTCGGTCAGCACGGCCTTCATGTTCTTCTTGGTCTCTTCATAGGGCAGGATGCGGGTGCCGGAGACATATTCGCCGTACTCAGCTGTGTCAGAGATAGAGTAGTTCATCATGGCAACGCCGCCCTTATTGATCAGGTCGATGATCAGCTTCATCTCATGGATGCACTCAAAATAAGCATTCTCAGGCGCATAACCAGCCTCGACCAGCGTCTCGAAGCCCAGCTTCATCAGCTCCACAACGCCGCCGCACAACACCGCCTGCTCGCCAAACAAATCGGTCTCGGTCTCGTCCTGGAAGGTGGTCTCCATCACGCCGCCGCGTGCGCCGCCGATGCCCGCCGCATAAGCCAGGCCAATGTCATACGCCTTGCCGGTCGCGTTCTGCTCCACGGCCAGCAGACAGGGCACGCCCTTGCCATTCACATAGGTAGAGCGGACGGTATGGCCGGGTCCCTTGGGGGCGATCATGAGGACGTCCACATCCGCGGGGGGAACGATCTGCTTGAAGTGGATGTTGAAGCCGTGGGCGAACATAATCGCGTTGCCTGCTTCCAAATTGGGGGCGATGTCTTTCTGATAAACGGCTGCCTGTACTTCGTCGTTGACCAGGATCATGATGATATCCGCCCACTTTGCGGTGTCGGCCACGGATTGGACCTTCAGGCCGGCGGCCTCTGCCTTTTCCCAGTTTTTGCTGCCGGGACGCAGGCCAACGCACACGTCGCAGCCGGATTCCTTCAGGTTCAGCGCGTGGGCGTGGCCCTGGGAACCGTAACCGATGATGCCGATCTTCTTGCCATTGAGTTTGTTGATGTCACAATCCTTTTCATAATACATTTTTGCCATATTCATATTCCTCCTTCAATTTGCTGTCGTCGTATATTGTGCTACGCCCTCTCTCGATGGCGATAGTACCGGTTTTAGCGATTTCCAGGATGCCGAAATCCTCCAGCATTCCGATCAGGGCCGCATTTTTGTCCTGGCTCCCGAACACCCAGATGGTCAGGCAGCTGCGGTCCACATCGATCACATTTGCACGAAAAACGTTCACGATCTGGATAATCTCATTGCGTGCGTCATGGTCCTCGGCCCGTACCTTAATTAGGGCGATTTCCCGCCGGATACAGCTGTTTTCGTCCAAAATCTTGACCGCCTTCACTGGGAACAGCTTTCGGCATTGGGCCGCGATCTGTTCAATCATCAGCTCGTCGCTCATCAGCTCGATGGAGATGCGGACGATCCCCGGCTTGTCCGTCGCGCCGGAGACAATGGATTCAATGTTGTAGCCTTTGCGGGCGAACATTCGGGATACTTGGCTCAAAACGCCGTATACGTCCTCTACCAACAGGCAGAGGGTATAGAGTTTCTGCTCGGGGTTCAATTGTCGTTTCATCTGCACACCATCCCTCAGCTCAACAGGAAATCCGTAATGCCAGACCCTGCGGAAACCATGGGCCGCACCATCTCGTCAATGTCCAGTCTACAGTCAATGACCGCGCCGCAGCCGCACTCCAGCGCTTGCTCCAAAGCTGTCTCCATCTCCGTCCGGGTGGATACCCGGAAGCCCTTCAAACCGTAAGCCTCCGCCAGCTTCACAAAATCGGGGCCGCGGTCCAGGGTGGTCTCGGAATAACGTTTTTCATACAGCAGGTTCTGCCACTGCCGGACCATGCCCAAGGTGCCGTTGTTGAACAGGACGGTAATGATTGGCAGGTTGTAATGCTGGACGGTAGCCAGCTCGTGGCAGTTCATGCGGAAGCAGCCGTCGCCGGTGATGTGCAGGACGCGCTTCCCGGGATTGCCCATCTGTGCGCCGATGGCCGCGCCCAAGCCAAATCCCATCGTACCGAAGCCGCCGCTGGTCAATAGCTGTCCAGGGTAGTCAAAGTGCAGGTACTTGATGGCCCACATTTGGTGCTGGCCCACGTCGGTGGCAACGATGGTATCGCCAGGGGCTTTGAGGTGGATGACGTCCAGAATCTGCTGCGGTGTCAGGACGCTGCTGTCCTCCGCGTGGGACGGGACCCGCAGGGGGAGGATACGGTTTTTCCAATCGCTGTGCTGGTACTGGGGAAGGGTTTCATTCAGCATTTCCAGCACCTTGCGGGCAGAACCAATGATATGGTGGTCCGTCAGGACATTCTTGTCGATTTCTGCCCGGTCAATGTCAATCTGGACGATTTTCGCCTGTTTGGCGAAGGTAGCCGGATTCAAGGCCACTCGGTCGGAGAAGCGGCAGCCCACGGCAATCAGCAGGTCGCACTCATTACAGGCAACATTGGACGCCTTAGACCCATGCATTCCCACCATGCCAGTAGTCAAGGGGTGGCTGCCTGGGAAGCCGCCGCCGCCCATGACGGTGATGGCAACGGGCGCGTCAACCTTTTCCGCAAATTCCCGGAAGGCCTGGTCGGCCCGGCTCCGCACCACGCCGCCGCCGCAGATCAACAGGGGCCGCTCGGATTCCGCGATCATCTGCAAGAGGGTATCCACATCCTGACGGTCGGGCTCCGTATGTTCCAAGCGGCGGCTGGCGCTCAGTTCCCGCACGCCGTCGCAATTCCGGTTCTCCCGCCAGGGGACGAATTCGTAATCTACCATCTGGTCAGGCGCGGTGACATTTTTCAGGAAATCCACCAAAACCGGACCGGGCCGTCCATTGGCGGCGACGGCGAAAGCCTGGCGCATGATCGCGGGGATATCTTGGGCATCACGGACAAGGAAAGCGGCCTTTGTGATCGGCATGGCGATGCCGGTGATGTCCACCTCCTGGAAAGCGTCGCGGCCCAGGAGGTTTTCGCTGACGTTGCATGTGAGGAAGACGACAGGAGAGGAATCCAGATGGGAAGTTGCGATGCCGGTGGTGAGGTTGGTTGCGCCGGGTCCGGAGGTGGCAAAGCAGACGCCGGCCTTGCCGGTAGAGCGGGCATAGCCGTCAGCGGCGTGGGCCGCGCCCTGCTCATGGGTGGTCAAGATGTGGCGGATTTTGCCTTGGTAACGGTACAGCTCATCGTAAACGTTCAGAATCGTGCCGCCAGGGTAGCCGAAGACGGTATCTACATCTTGTTCCAATAAACATTCCATGATGGCTCTTGTGGCTGGGATTTTCAAAGTACATTCCTCCTTTTCCATATCTGGGAAGGGTCTGCGGAGTTTGGCTGCCATATGAAAAAAAGTCCGTGGCCCTTTGTCGGGTCACGGACGTAGCTTCCTTACAATTACGGCCGCCTGCGGCCGTCTCACTTCATTCGAAACCGGCTCTTGCAGTCAGCTTTGTGCATGACCAAACACATTATTCTTTTTCTGGGCGAAAATAATCCGTACCAGAACCAGAATAATGTCCAGAGCCAGGATGCTGATGACTGCAAGCGGTAAAAACATAAGGAACCTCCACTGCATACTGCGGCAAGCGCCGTGGTAAGACAGTCTTACTAAACTTGTGGTTATTATACAGACACTTGAAAGAAATCGCAACAAAAAAATATGACTTCCCGCACATTCTGTCGTATTCGACGAATTTCAATCTGGATATCCGGAATATTTCTGTGCGATAAGCACAAAGAAATTCGGCGCATTTTTCTATAAATTTCCGCGGCGGCCCTTGACTTGCAGTTTGTTCCAAGTGCTATAATCAAAAGCCATTTCAGGAACTTCAGAAAGTATGGAAGGATTGGTGGAGCGGCATCCAAGGGATGCCTTCGAGCTGGCAGCCAAGATGCCGCTGCGCGATTTCAGGGATGCCGAAGACCAGGAGGCCATTTTTGCGGAGCAGCCTGCCAATTGCGGCGTAACACATTTGGATTATTACCTGCTGCACAACATGGGCACAAATGTGTATGATAAGTGCCGGAAATAGGATGCCTTTGGGTTTGTGCTCCGGAAAAAGGCTGAGGGAAAGATCAAACAAGCGGGCATATCCTTCCATGATACGCCGGAGCTGCTGGACGAGATCCTGCGCCAATACGGCAGCGGGTTGGATTTTGTGCAGCTGCAAATCAACTACGCCGATTGGGGTTTTTTGCGGCAAATCCTTGACAATTTCAAAAGTTATTGGTATACTGTACAGGCCGCTTTGAATGGGCTGTAAGCGTCCCCGCGTGGACCGCCCCCGACAGCGAGCCCGTTATGAAGGAGTTGAAATCAAGTTTATGAACGCTATTATTGTCACCGGCGGCAAACAGTATAAGGTGGCCGAGGGCGACGTGGTCTACATCGAAAAGCTGGACCAGGAAGCCGGCGATACCGTGAAGTTTGACCGCGTGCTGGCCGTGATCGACGGAGAGAACGCTACCTTCGGCACCCCCGTCGTGGAGGGCGCTTCCGTGGAAGCCAAAATCGTCAAAAATGGCAAGGGCAAGAAGATCCGTATCTTTAAGTATAACCCCAAGAAGGGTTACCGGAAGCGTCAGGGCCACCGCCAGCCTTACACCAAGGTCGAAATCACCAAGGTTTCCGTCTGAGTATGACCCGCGTTTCCTTTTATACCGACGGAGCCCGGATTACCGGGTTTGACGCCGCCGGACACAGCGGTTATGCCGACACCGGGGAGGATATCCTTTGCGCATCCATCAGCGCCGCTGTGACCCTCGTGGAAGCTACGATCAACGATGTGCTGGGTCTCGCCGCCGCCGTCAAGGTCGACGAGAAAACCGCTGCCATCTCCCTCCGCCTTCCTGGCGGGCTGGATGAAGTGGCGGAAAATACCAGCCAGTCCCTCCTGACTGGGCTGATGCTTTACTTTACGATGCTGCATGACAGCTTCCCCGAGAATATCGAAGTCCTGGAGGCGGACGCCCCCTGAACAAGGTTCCGCTTCTGCTACTCTACAGAAAGGATGGTCCGAAATTATGATTCGTATCGGTTTGCAGTTCTTCGCCCACAAAAAGGGCGGCGGCTCCACCAAAAACGGCCGTGATTCCAAAGCCAAGCGCCTTGGCCCCAAGCGTGCCGACGGCCAGTTTGTTCTGGCCGGTAATATCCTTGTCCGCCAGCGCGGCACCCACATCCACCCTGGCAAAAATGTGGGACGCGGCAGTGACGACACCCTCTTTGCCACCGCCAGCGGCACAGTCCGCTTTGAGCACTTGGGCAAAGACCGGAAACAGGTTTCTGTCTACGAGGCGGAGTAAGCGTTGACAAAGAGCCGCAAACGGGGTTCCGTTTGCGGTTCTTTTGTTCCCTCAAATTGTTGATGGGGCGTTCGTTTGCCCGTATAAAGAGGTTTCAGATATGAAAACTGCAATCATCTACTATTCCCGCCATCACGGCAACACCAAAAAGCTGGTGGACGCCATCGCACAAGATCATGAAGTAACCTTGATCGACGCAGTGGCGCAGAAGGAAACCGACCTGACCCCTTATGACCGGATCGGCTTCGCCTCCGGCATTTATTTCGGCAAATTTCATGAGAGCGTGTTGAAATTCGCAGAAAAGAACCTGCCGGAGGGGAAGCAGGTGTTTTTTCTCTGCACTTACGGCGGCAAAGGGAACACAAAAGCCATCACAGAGGCCGTCAGGGCAAAATCATCCGTGATTCTGGGAGAATTCGGATGCCATGGTTTTGACACTTACGGCCCCTTCAAGCTCATAGGAGGCATCTGTAAAGGGCATCCTGACGCCAGGGACCTGGAAGACGCCTGCCGATTCTTCGAGGGGCTGGACGGCGGGGCCGTATAACAGTGGCCCATTCACCACAAAAAGGAGGTGCCGGCAATGGCTTCGGCATTTATCGATAAGGCCCGGATCTCTGTCCGGGCCGGGAACGGCGGGAACGGCGCGGTATCGTTCCACCGGGAGAAATACGTGGCGGCGGGCGGCCCTGACGGCGGCGACGGCGGCCGGGGCGGCTCGATTATCCTGCAAGTGGACGATAATATGTCTACCCTCATGGATTTCCGCTACAAACGCAAATATGTAGCCGGAAACGGCGCGGACGGCCAGGGGAAACGCAAGTTCGGCAAGGACGGAGCCAGCCTGGTCATCAAGGTCCCGCGGGGGACGCTGGTACGGGACGCCGAAACCAACGAGATTATCCAGGATATGAGCGGCAGCGAGCCGTATGTCTTGTGCCGGGGTGGCCGGGGCGGTTGGGGCAACAGCCATTTCGCAACCCCTACCCGGCAAGTGCCGCGGTTTGCCAAGGCAGGGCTTCCCGGCGAGAGCCATGAGGTGGTTTTAGAGCTGAAGCTCCTGGCGGACGTGGGCCTGATCGGTTTTCCCAACGTGGGTAAGTCGACGCTGCTGTCCGTGGTGAGCAAGGCGCAGCCGAAAATCGCAAATTACCATTTCACAACGCTGTTCCCCAACTTGGGAGTCGTTTGGGTGGATGAGGGCGTGAGCTTCGTGATGGCGGACATTCCCGGCATCATCGAAGGGGCCAGCGAGGGCGCGGGCTTGGGCCATGACTTCCTCCGGCACATCGACCGCTGCCGCCTGCTGGTGCATCTGGTGGACGTCTCCGGCAGCGAGGCCCGGGACCCAGTGGCAGACTTTGACGCAATCAACGCGGAACTGGCGCAGTACAGCCCCGCCTTGGCGGAACGGCCTCAAATTGTAGCGGCCAACAAGACGGACATTCTGGAGAACCCGGAGAATCTGGAGCGCTTACGCGCCCATGTGGAAGCGCTGGGGTATCCGCTGATGGAGATGTCCGCAGCGGCCCATCAGGGCACCTGGCAGCTGGTACAGCAGATTGCGGAGCGGCTGTCGGCGCTGCCGCCGGTGCGGGTATTTGAGGCGGAGTATGTGCCAAAGCCCCCCGCGCCAGGCGACGCCTCTTCCCTGGAAATCCAGCACGAGGAGGGCGTATGGCTGATCGAGGGGCCATGGATCCAGCGGCTGATGGCGAACGTCAATTTTTCCGACTACGAGAGCCGGATGTGGTTCGATAAAGTCCTGCGGGAAGCAGGAGTTTTCCAGCGGCTGGAAACACTGGGGATCGCTGACGGCGACACGGTTTCGCTGGATGGATTTGAATTTGAATATCAGCGCTAACCCCACAGCTTTAAGGAAAAAGCCGGACCTAAGTCCGGCTTTTTGACTGCGCTTATTATTTTTCCCGCCACTGCTCCATGCCGTCGCCGCACCAGGTGACCCGGTTGCGGCCATACCGCTTGGCATCATAGAGCATCGTATCGGCAATTTTCAGATAGGTCTGGTAAGTATCGCCGTTCTTCGGCAGGACGGTGATACCGCCAACGCTGACCGTCACCCACTCGGAATCCGGGGGCGTGTGGGGGATATGGAGGTCTTCCACCGCCTGCCGGACTTTCCGCAAGTGGTCGAAAGAAGTTTTAGGGTCGCTGCCCATGAGGATGGCGACGAACTCTTCCCCGCCGTACCGGGCAACAAAATCCGTCCCACGGCGCAGGTTGGCTGCCAGTGCGCCTGCCACGGCGGCAATCACCTTGTCCCCCGCCGGATGGCCGTAGGTGTCGTTGTATAGTTTAAAGCGGTCGATGTCAAACATGCAGATGGAAAGGGGAGCATTCAGCCGGATGGCGTCGTTCCACTTTTGGATGCACTGTTTGTCGTACTGCCGCCGGTTTGCAAGGCCCGTCAGCTCATCGACCATGGCCTCTTTCTCAATCTGCGCCCGGTAACGGGCAAGTTTGATATGGGTGTTCACCCGTGCCTGGACTACCGGTGGGCTGAAGGGCTTGGTAATGTAGTCCACCGCGCCCATGATCAACCCCTGCACCTCGTGTTCCACATCGGTAAGGCTGGTGATCAGGATGACCGGCGTGCGCCGTGTGACGGCGGATTCCTGCAATTCTTTCAGCAACGTAAAGCCGTCCATGCCGGGCATGATGACATCCAGCAAGATCAGGGAATACTGTCCGCTGGTTGCATTGCGGAGGCCTTCTTCTGCCGTGTGGGAGGTGGAAACCTCGTATTCTTCGTTAAGGATGGAACGGAGAACGTTCGCCTGGACAATGCTGTCATCGATAATCAGTATTTTTTCCATATATGTACTCCTTTGCTGGGCCGCAGGGCCAGCCGGCTGCCCTCTTATTCATAAAAGCATTTTATATGGTTTGATCATATCGGAAAAATGGCAAAAAGGCAAGCCTTTTTTGGAAGATTAGTAAAAAATGGAAAAAATTTAGAAGTTTTTTCCTGAAATCCCCAAATGGAGAAGCTGAAAAATACGGACTGGACGGAAGTTCCCGTTCAGTCCGCATACATTGCATATTTGTTATAGGAATGCCGGAGATTTCAGGAAGCATACCTGCATAAAATGGGTTTTTGTACTGTTTTACTCCAAACGGTCCGCGTCCGCCGCACACAGCTTTGCGCCTGCCAGCGCCATTGCAAAAACAAACCAGAAAATACACATTACCCGGGGATAGTTCCACAGGTAGTCTGCCAAGCCGCAGACCATGGCCCCGCACAATGCCGCTGCCGCCCCACAGGTCAGGGTACGGGCTTCCGAGCTGCCGCAATGGCGGACTGTGTGCGCTGCCCGTTTGATGTTCCAGAGCATGGCGCTGACAAAGCCCAGGATTCCCAGCAGGCCCGCTTCAATCCAAACCTGGAGGTAGATGTTATGGGCATGGACGAAGGGCGCGTAACCTGTGTAGAGATTGTACTTCTTCACGAAGGACTGCACGGCTGCGGTACCCAGTCCCGCACCGGCTGCCGGCGACTGGCGGATAATTTTTATTGCCGTCTCATAAAGCGGGATACGGCTGGCGGTAGAGGTATCCTTCATATTGGTGATGGTCAGGATACGGTTCCAGATACTGGAAGGCAAGAGCGGTACCGCCGCGATGCACACCAGGGGGAATAATGGGAGAAGCTTCGGTTTCCAGAGGAACACCATGACCACCAGCGCACAGGCGAAGCCGATCCAACTGGCGCGGCCGTAGGTCATGCCCAGGGCGGTCACGCCCAGGGCCATCGCGCCAAGAGCCGCCAGTTTCCCCAAAAGACTTTTGCTGCACAGCACCAATGCGATTACCAGGGGCAGGAGCATCATCAGGACCTCGGCAAAGGCGTTGGGATTGTCAAAAAAGGACATGACGCGGCTGGGCATATCGGCGTTCAGCTTCAAATCCACATAGGACTTGTTGACCTCCAACCCCTGCATCCGCTGCACAATCGCATAGAGGGACGACACAGCCACGCAGACGCTTCCGCTGGCGGCCAGACGTTTCAAATCCCGTACATGGTGTACCGCGCTGACGGTCACAAGCACACACAGCGCCGCCGCGATATGGTACGCCAGGAACCGCGTGGACAGCGTGCGTGCGTAGGAGAACGCCACACCCAAAAACATGGCCCCGAATACCACCAGCGGATAAAACCCGATGCCCTTGATATCCAAGCGGTATTCCTTCCGGTGCATGGACCCGGCGCAGAACAGCAGCAGCAAAAACGCAAATGCCATCAGCGTATAAGCGTTATTCCAATATTCATACGGGATGCACCACAGGAGCATGATCAGCCAGGATTGTGCAATCGCCGTCTCATCCCCCAGCGCAAACGCCAAGCGGGCAAAAAAACTGTCCTCGAAGGTTGGCTGCAAGAGACGGTAAAGGCCATAGAGCAGGGAGGCAGGGATATTGGCCAGGAACATCAGCAGGCGGCAGAGCAGGCTGTCCGGCCAGGCTTTGGAGAGCTTTCCTTCCCGGCACAAGGGGTGCAGGATGGCGCTGGTATCCACCTGGGCATTGCACCACCTGCCGGCCTTGGTGAACAAACGGTGAATGGCGCTGCCGTTACAGGCGGCGCAGAGGGCCAGCCAGAGATGGTACAGGCAGCTTTCACGGTAAAGGGTCATACAGGTCCTCGGTCCTTTCTGAAATCAAATGCGGTTTTTCAAACGGTACAATTGGGTCAGGGTAAAGAAGTGCTTACCCCGCACAAGATTTGCAACCATTTGCTTGTTTTTCGGCAGTCCTTCCGGCTGGAGCCGTTCGATGGCCTGGGCCATATCCGGGCGGCGGCAGAGCGTTTCCACGGTCTTTTGCCGTTGTCGGATGGAAGCCGGGTTGCCTTTGGCGTACTCATTGCCGATGGCGATCAGCAGCCCTGCCCAATTGGAATTTTCCCGCCAAAGGGGACGGGCGTCCTCCAGCTTGTAACGCTGGACAACGGCAGCTTTCCGCTCCATGAAGCGGTCAAAGACCTTCTGGAAATCCTTCATATACTTATGGGTTGCAGAATCCAGGTTCAGCAGGTAGCGGTACAAGGGGTCCTCGGTTACGGCAAGCTTCTGGGCGCTGCAAAAATATTCCATCAAAAAGAGTTCATCCTCCAGATAAGCGCCCTCGAAGCGAACCTGGGCGGCTCGGAGGATGCTGGCGGAGAACAAGTAACGCCAAATAAAGCCGTTGAACACCGGCGCACGGAGGCGGTCGCCCAGCAAGGGGTACACGATGGCCTCCCGGATGTCCTCCCGGCCATAGACCCCGGCGGGCAGGAGCGGTTCCGGGGAAACTCCCGTAGCGGTCACGTTCCAATGGGCGCACCCGGCGGTATCGGCCCCGTTCTGCGCCCGAAGGTTCCACAGCGTTTCCAGCGCCTGGGGCTCGAAGCGGTCGTCGGCGTCCAGAAAGGCGATGGCCTCTCCTTTGGCCTCATCCAGCCCCCGGTTGCGGGCCTCGCTGACGCCTTTGTTTTCCGGCTGGTGCAGTGCGCGGACGCGGCTGTCGGCGGCGGCAAACCGGTCGCAGAGGGCAGGGGAACCGTCGGTGCAGCCGTCGTCCACCAGCAGCAGCTCCCAATCGGAAAAGGTCTGCCGGGTGACGCTCTCCACGCACTGCGCGAGAAATTTTTCCGCCTGGTAGACGGGTACGATCACAGATATGCTGGGCATAGGGAACCTCCCGGGTCATTGGTAATCGAAAAAGCGGCGGCTATTTTTCCTCCGAAGCCTCTGGCAGCGGAATGGGGCCATTCCGGCTTTCGTAATCCGTTATATATAATGATAGCGCGTGTTCAATCTGCATGTTCATAGACCGGCGTTCAATATAAGCTAAATAGCGGACTTTTTCATACATTTCTTCTGGTAAACGCAACATGGTTGGGCGTTTTTCTGTTGCCATGTCAAAAATCCCTCCCGAATTCAGAGTGATTTCATTATGCCTTGTTTCAACAGAAAAAACAAGATTACACATTGACATCACCGAAAAGATGCGATATCATTTTATTTACATACTGATACAACTTAGATTTCCTGCCGCCCCTCCAGGGCGCGCATGAGGGTTGCATCGTCGGCGAATTCCAGATGGCTCCCCACCGGAATCCCGTAGGCCAGGCGCGTGACGCGGATGTCAAAGGGTTTCAGCAGGCGTGCGATATACATTGCCGTCGCTTCTCCCTCGGTGTCGGGATTGGTCGCCATGATCACCTCGTCTACCCCGCCCTTGGCGACGCGCTCTACCAGCGGCTTGACGGCGATGTCATCCGGCCCCACATGGTTCATGGGGGATATAACGCCGTGCAGCACATGGTACTGCCCGTTAAACTCCCGGCTCCGCTCGATTGCCGCCACGTCCCGCGGGTCGGCCACCACGCAGATTGTATGCTCGTCCCGCTTCGGGGAAGAGCAGATCGGGCACAGTCCGCCGCTGGTGAAATTCTGGCACACCGGGCAGCAGGTGATGTTCCGCTTGGCGTCCAGGATGGCGGCGGCAAACTCCTGGGCGTCCTGTTCCGGCAGGCCCAGGACGAAAAAGGCTAACCGCTGGGCGGATTTGCCGCCGATGCCGGGCAGGCGGGCGAACTGCTCCACCAATTTTTCCAGCGGCGCGGGAAAGTATTCCATACTGTGCTAAACTCCTTTATCTGGGTTTTCCGGCAACGGCGCACGCCCCGCCAGCTGGTCGAGGGTTACACCATAGAAATCGGCCAAGATACATAAAACGGGAAGGGATGGATCACGTTCATCCTTTTCATAACGTTCATAACTTTTAGAAGAAATACGAACCGCATCTGCCACAACTTGACGGGTTAACTTTCGTGCCTTTCGCAAGGCTAATAAATTTTCCGCAAAAATCTTCATAACTTTTCTTCTGGCAGCGGCGCACGCCCTGCCAACTGGTCAAGGGTCACGCCGTAGAAATCGGCCAAGATACATGCGATGGAAAGAGATGGTTCCCGTTCACCAGCTTCATAACGGCGATAAGAGCGGAATGCAACACCGCTCTCCTCAGAGGCGGCCTTTTGGCTTATACCACGCTTCTTTCGCAGGATTAAAAGATTATCAGAAAAAGTACTCATTACTTTACGTTACCTCTTGACAGTCCCATTCGGGACGTGTATAATGATAGATAGAGGCCCAATCAGGACCGAAAAAAGGAGCTGATTGCATGGATACCTTGCTGGACGCCTTAGAGCGATACATAAATGAAGAACGCATTCCCGGCTTTCTTCCACCCGGATACCGTGTCGCCGGAATGCGCCTGTCACAGCACTGGGAGAACTTCCGTGCCACGCTGACGGATGAACAGATCAAAAACCTGGACGCAATCCAAAGCGAGGAATCCAATTTCCGGCACATGGAAGAGGCGGCGGCATTCCGCGCCGCGCTTTCCGTGAGCATAGAACTTTCCAGGCTTTAACCCATGCAGTTCCGCAGATTTTGAATCCGTTCCGGAATATTTTCCGCCCCATAGACGGCGCTGCCCGCCACCAGTACATTCGCCCCCGCTTCCACGCAGGTGCGGCAGGTGTTCAGGTCCACGCCGCCGTCGACTTCCAGCTCGCAGCCCGGTTTTTTCGCGTCGATCAGCGTCCGCAGGGCTTGGACCTTCGGCATCATGTCCGCCATGAACTTCTGCCCGCCGAAACCCGGTTCCACGGTCATGACAAGGATGATGTCCACCAGCTCCAAAAACGGTTCGGCGGCTTCCGCGGGCGTAGCGGGTTTGAGGACCACGCCGGGCTTTTTGCCCTTGGCGCGGATTTTGCGCAGGGCTTCCAGGAGGTTCTCCCTGGTATCGGATTCCACATGGACCGTAACGAGGTCGGCCCCTGCGTCGCAGAACTGGTCCACGTACCGCATGGGCTGGGTGATCATCAGGTGTACATCCAGCGGCAGCCCGGTAGTAGGCCGCAGGCACTTGACGACAGGGATGCCGATGGAGATGTTAGGGACGAACACGCCGTCCATGACGTCGACGTGGACGTAATCGGCGGAGGAGATGCGCTGGATGTCCCGCTGTAAATTTGCAAAATCGGCGGAAAGGATTGACGGTGCAATTTTTATCATGAAAAGTCCTCCCATTCAGCCCGTCCGGTGGGAAAAAGGCGCGGACGAGGCGTACAAGTCCGGTAGCGCGGGGGAACCGCGGCGCATAAGCTGGTGCAAGCGGTTGAAGCCGAAGCACAAATACCGCGCAGCGTCCGCCCCCGGCAAGCTGCGACCGCTTTTTTGAATACAGGGAGCCGGCGAGTGCGCCGGCTCCCCTTTGCTTTAGTCTACCAAACATTGCCTGCAAAATCAAGTTTCTTTTTCGCCGCGGCAAATTCCATAGGGGAAATGGGGAATCCTCCAAAACACGGCGGTAATTTTTGGGACATGCGCTAAAAATATGAAAAATACAACGGAAGTGATTGACAAATTTGTACAATTCTGTATAATGTACGAAATAGGTGCTGTATGAAAGAGGAGATCCTGAACATAGCAGAAATCTCAAGATTCCGGGGGTGATCCGATTGCTGGTAACACGGGAGATGGACTATGCCCTCCGGATTCTGCGGGCGCTGCACCAACAGGGACAGATGTCCGCCGCCGCCGTCGCGGAGCAGGAGCATATGCAAAAGGCCATCACGCTCAAGCTCCTCAAGCAGCTCCACGCCGCCGGGATCGTCGACAGCCGCCGGGGCCCCAACGGGGGATACCTTTTGGCGCGGCCGTGCAGCCGTTTGAATTTATATGATTTGTTTTCCGCCCTTGGGGAAACAATCTATATAAACCGCTGCCAGCAGCCTGATTACCATTGCGAGAATCCCGGCAACTGCGGCCTCTGCCGGGAGTTTACCCGGGTACAGGCCGTGCTGGACAGCGAACTCCGGCGCACTCCGCTGAACGCGCTGTTTGAAACATAGGTCCCGTAAAATGCCGGAAATCTCAAGATTTTTGGCGTTTGCGTTATATTCAATAAAAGGAGGCACACACATGCTGTATCAAACCACACAAGCCCACGAAGAATTCCGGGCGAAGGTACGGGAATTTGCCGAGAGTGAGGTCAAGCCCATCGCGTTCATGCTTGACAAAAACAACCAGTTCCCCAAGGAAGCCGTGGAAAAAATGGGCGAACTGGGCCTGCTGGGCATCCCCTACGGGAAAGAGTATGGCGGCGCGGAACTGGATGTTCTGAGCTATGCCATCGCCGTAGAAGAACTGGCCCGCGTCGATGGCGGCACCGGCGTCATCCTCTCCGCCCACACATCCTTGGGCACATACCCCATCGCCGCTTTTGGTACAGAGAAGCAGAAAAAGAAGTATCTGCCTGACCTGTGCAGCGGCAAGAAGCTGGGCGCGTTCGGCTTGACCGAGCCGAATGCCGGTTCCGACGCCGGCGGCACGGAAACCACTGCGGAGGATCTGGGCGACTATTACCTCCTGAACGGCGAAAAGATTTTCATCACCAACGGCGGCGAGGCCAGCACTTATGTCGTTTTCGCCGTCACCACGCCCGGTATCGGTACCCGCGGCATCAGCGCCTTGATTGTCGAAAAAGGCTGGGAGGGCTTCACCTTTGAGGAGCACTATGACAAGATGGGTATCCGCTCCTCCGCCACCTGCCAACTGAATTTTAATAACGTCAAGGTCCCCAAAGAGAACCTGCTGGGCAAAGAGGGCCAAGGCTTCAAGATCGCTATGGCCACTCTGGACGGCGGGCGTATCGGCATCGCTGCCCAGGCGCTGGGCATCGCCCAGGGCGCGTTTGAGGCGGCGGTGGAGTATTCCAAGGAGCGTATCCAGTTCGGAAAACCCATCTGCCAGCAGCAGAACATCGCTTTCAAGATTGCCGATATGGCGACAAAACTCCGCTGTGCCCGGTTCCTGGTCTACTCCGCCGCGGAGAAGAAGCAGGCCCATGAGCCCTACGGCATGGAGGCCGCCATGGCGAAGCAGTACGCCTCCGACATCGCCCTGGAAGTCACCAACGACGCCCTCCAAATCTTCGGCGGCTGCGGCTACCTCAAGGGTATGGAGGTTGAACGGTTCTACCGCGACGCGAAGATTACCACCATTTATGAAGGCACCAATGAGATCCAGCGTGTTGTGATTGCGTCCTCCATCCTGGGCAAAGCGGGCAAGGACAGCAGCGCCGCCCCCATGCAGCAGAGAGGTCCGGAGACCGGTGCGCGGAAGCGGCAGATTTTTAAGGACGGTACTCCGCAGGAGCAGGTAGAGGCCCTGGTCGCGAACCTCAAGAAGGACGGCCACGACTTTACCGTCGGCATCCCCATGGATACCCCCATCACCCAGGCGGAGCGCGTCGTCAGCGCAGGCCAGGGCATCGGGGCCAAGGAGAATATGAAGCTCATTGAGGACCTGGCTAAGGCTGCCGGCGCGGCAGTCGGTTCCAGCCGTCCTGTGGCGGAGACGCTCAAGTATGTGCCGCTGGATCGCTACGTCGGCATGTCCGGCCAGAAGTTCAAAGGCAACCTGTATATCGCCTGCGGCATCTCCGGCGCCATCCAGCACCTGAAGGGAATCAAGGACGCCAGCTGCATCGTGGCAATCAACAAGAACCCCAACGCGAAGATTTTCAAGAACTGCGACTACGGCATTGTCGGCGATGTGATGGAAATTCTGCCGCTGCTGACGGCCGCGCTGGATACCGGTGAGAAGCAGCCCGCGCCGCCGATGGTAAAGATGAAGCGGATGGCGCCCAAGAAGGTTACTCCGCCGCGGAAGCTGTATATCTGCAACGGCTGCGGCTATGAATATGACGTCCTGGCGGGCGACCCGGAGAACGAGGTCAGGCCCGGCACCGCCTTCAAGGAGCTGCCCGAAGGCTGGACCTGCCCCCACTGCGGCGAAAGCACGGACGGCTTTATCGAAATCGAGGTTTAATTGGGATATGAGGTTAGAGCGAGAAACCATTTTCGACGCGGCAAAAAGCACCCTGCTCCCGACTGTTCGCGTCCGTCCGGAACCGGACAAGATGGCTTCCCATACAGACAGCAAGTTTGGCGGTGCGTATTATCTGCCTGAAGAAGCAGAGGACCCTGGCATGGAGCTGTTGGCTCAAATCAACTTGTCCCAGGTTCCCCGTTTGGAGGGGTTTCCTGAAACCGGCCTTTTGCAGTTCTTTATCCGCTCGGATGCGGAAACGTTTGAGCGCTTTCTTGAGGACGGCCCTGTATGGCTGTCGAACAGCGGCTTCTTCCAGGTGCGCTATTATCCGGAGGTTTCGGAAAATACGCCTGCACATGAGAACGATGTTCCGGAAGAACGCTGGGGGATGGACGCGGTTGCCGGCGGCATGAAGTTTGAGGCGGAAGAGGAAATTGCAACGATTTCTTTTGGGGAAGAGGGCGGCTTGGCGATTGATTTGGGATTCGAGTCCTTGGCAAATGTTCTTATGCCTGTCTTCCAGGCCGCCTGGGATGCGGATGAGGACGACGAGGACGACGAGGACGACGAGGACGACGACGCGGATGAGGAGGATGAGGACGCGGAGGGCGTCTATGATTTGACCCTTTGCAGCGATACCGACCAGTTCGCCCGGGATTTCGGCAATTGGGGCTTTAAGCTGGGAGGCCATCCTGCCCTGCGTCAGGGAGAGTTCCGGCTGGATCATGACGCATATGCGGCGCATAGCATCCTGCTGTTCCAATACGATTTGACGGTTCCTGACCCGGACGATCCAATGGACCTGGAAAAGGATACCTTTGGCTTTTTCATTCGGCCAGAAGACCTGAAAGCCCGCCGGTTTGACGATATTTTAATGACCCACCACAATTGTTACTGATTGAATAAAACTAAGGAGGCAGTTCTATGTACAACTACCGGAAAGTAACGGATGACCTGTATTGGGTAGGTGCAAACGACCATCGCCTGGCCCTGTTTGAGAACATCCACCCCTTGTACCACGGCGTGTCCTATAACGCCTATGTGCTGCTGGATGAGAAGTCTGTGCTGTTTGATACGGCGGATTGGTCTGTAGGCCGGGAATTCCTGGCGAACGTCAAGGCCGTGCTGGACGGCCGCCCGCTGGATTACCTGGTAATCAACCATGTAGAGCCGGACCACGCGGCGTCCATTGAAGAAATCCTGCTCCGCTGGCCGGAGGTGAAGATCATCACCACCCCCAAGGCGGTGACGCTGCTGAACCAGTTCGGCTATGACCTGGACCCCAACCAGGTGGACGAGGTAAAGGAAGGCGACAGCCGCTGCTTCGGCAAACACACCATCGCTTTCGTATACGCTCCCATGGTGCATTGGCCGGAGGCCATGGTGTCGTTTGACACCACAAACGGCGTCTTGTTCTCTGCCGACGCATTTGGTTCCTTCCGCGCCCTGGATGGTAAGCTGTTTGCAGACGAGTTCGATTTTGAGCGGGAATGGATCGACGACGCCCGCCGGTATTATACGAATATTGTCGGCAAATACGGCCCGCAGGTCGTAGCGCTGCTGAACAAGGCGGCAACGGTCGTCGGCCTGGACAACATCAAGATGCTCTGCCCGCTGCACGGTCCGATTTGGCGGAAGGATCTGGGGTATATTATTGACAAGTACACCCACTGGGCCACATATGAGCCGGAGGAAAAGGGCGTTATGATTGTATACGCCTCCATGTACGGCAATACGGAGAACGCGGCGGAAGTGCTGGCGGCGAAGCTTGCGGAGCGCGGCGTACTCAACACGCGGCTGTACGACGTATCCAGCACGCATGTGAGCTATCTGATCGCCGACCTGTTCAAGTACAGCCATTTGGTATTGGCGTCGGTGACGTACAATCTGGGGATTTTCCCGCCGATGCACAATTTCCTGACAGACATGAAGGCACTGAACCTGCAAAAGCGCACAGTGGCGCTGTTGGAGAATGGCTCCTGGGCGCCGCGTTCTGGGGCTTTGATGCGGGAATGCTTGGAGCAGCTGAAGCACATCGACATTCTGGACGACGGCATGACGATGACCTCTTCCCTGCGGGAGCAGAACATCAGCGAAATGGACGCCCTGGCCGACGCCATCGCTGCCAGTATCAGCAAGTAACCTTTGTAAGAAAATCCCCCGACCGAAGTCGGGGGATTTTTCTGCGTTTTTACAGGCTCTCAGAGCTTTTGGCGAAACAAACCGTGGCGGTTGCAGTACCAGTACAGGAAGCCGCCCCCACGCGGGAAAAACCGCGCCTGACAAGGCCCTTCCGGGTAGAGCTTCAGCAGCTCAAAACGGTCGTGGGTCTGGTAGGCGGCAAAAGAAATGTAATGCCCTTTGGTCATTTCGTGGGGGATGGTCAGATAATATTCCCCATCCGAATCGCGCTCCAATTGAACCAGATGGTCCTGGTCCGGCTCCTCGGCTTCCAGGGGCGGCAGGGAAACGCCGCAGCAGGAGATGACCGCGGCCCCGGCAGCCTGGATGATGTTGCCGCATATGGGGCAGACGTACAGGGAGGCGCGGAGAAGGTTAGCGCTCCGGTTGGCGTTGACGACCAATTCCCCCGTCAGCAGCTCCGCCACGGAGATGCCCAAAGCTTTTGCCAGTGGTTCTAACAGGGAGACATCCGGCAGTCCCCGGCCGGTCTCCCATTTGGAGACGGCTTTGTCACTGACACAGAGCATCTCCGCCAGCTTCGCCTGCGTCAGGCGGCGGGCTTCCCGCAGCCGCCGGATGGTTCCGCCGGTAATGTAATGGTTCATTGTTTTCACGCACCTTTCCCCCTCAGGGTACCATCCGTAGGCTGCTTTTGCAACCTACGGAACGTAGAGTGCTGTGGAAACAGCGGCGCTTACTGCCGCTCTGCTATGCTGCCTGCCGCCTTGTAAATGCAGTCTGGCGGCACCGCGCCGCGGACAGAGGAAAGCGGGTATACGCTGGTATGCCGCCCAATAATGGTTCCAGGATTCAAAACGCTGTTGCAGCCAATATCCGCGAAATCGCCAAGCGCTGCGCCGACTTTTTTTCGGCCGGTTTCATAGTGGGCGGAACCGTCTTTGATGACCACCGGTTTCTTGTCGGCCTTCACGTTGGACGTGATGGAACCGGCTCCCATGTGGCTCTTGTAGCCCAGGATGGAGTCGCCGACGTAGTTGTAATGGGGCACCTGTACGCCGTCGAACAGGATGACATTTTTCAGCTCCACGGAGTTGCCCACCACGCAGCCCGCACCCACCAGGGCGGAACCGCGTACAAATGCGCCGTGCCGGACTTCGGTTTCCGGGCCGATGATACAGACGGCTCCCAAGTATGCCGACGGGGCCACTTGGGCGGTCTTGTGTACCCAAACTTCCGCGGCCCGCTGCTCATATTCCGCGGGGTCCAGATGGGAACCAAGCTGCCGGACCCAATCGGAAATGCCCGCAAGGGCTTCCCAAGGGTAGGTAAACTGTGCCAGGTATTCTCCTGCCAAAGTGTGGGAGAGGTCCAATAGGTCGGGAATGGTCAGTTTCATTTATACGCCCTCCTGTTTCTGCGCAGGCGGATAAGGGATCCGGTAGGGCGCGCCGCCCCTGGCCGCGTATTTTTCCGACAGCCAGCTCCGCAGCGCGGCGATGCCCTCCTCTGTCCAGGGAAAGGTTTCCGTCTCCACGTCCTGCGCCAGTTCAAAGCAGATGTTTTCATAAACCCAGGCTTGTATTTTGCCGGTTTCCATCCACCCCTCCCGCTGGAAACGGTAGCGGAAGGCCCCGACGCTTCCGGGAAACACCGACGCACGGGTAAAAAAATCCATAGTTAAAAACGCAAACCGGTTTTCCATGGGGAGCGTCCCTCCCTCACAGCAGGGTGACGCCCGCCTGCATACAGCCCATGAGGGTTTCCTCGTCCCAAAGGCTGACCTGCACCTCGCCGATGTGGCAGGCGCCCAGAAGCAGCATACAGAGCCGGGACTGTCCGATACCGCCGCCGATGGACAGGGGCAGGTCGCCTTGGAGGAGCATTTTATGGAACGGCAGCTCCCGGCGGTTTTCGCAGCCAGCCGCAGCGAGCTGGCGGTCCAAAGATTCCGCGTTCACGCGGATGCCCATGGAGGAGACTTCAAAGGCCCGTTTCAGGACAGGGTTCCACATGAGGATGTCGCCGTTCAGTTCCCAATCGTCGTAGTCTGGGGCGCGGCCATCGTGGCGCTCGCCGGATTTCAGGGTTTTGCCGATCTGCATGAGGAAGACGGTCCGGTGAATGCGGCAGATTTCCGTTTCCCGTTCGGAGGGGGTAAGGTGGGGGAAGCGGTCTTCCAGCTCTTGGGTCGTGATGAAATAAACATCACGGTCGGGGCGGAACGAGAGGACGGAGAAATTGTTCCGCAGGACGGAAGCCGTGTCGCAGATGGCGCCGACGATATCCCGGACGGTATCCTTCAGGTACTGGAGGTTCCGGTCCTTGGCTTCGATGTGCTTTTCCCAGTCCCACTGGTCGACATAAATGGAGTGGAGGTTGTCGACCACTTCATCCCGGCGGATGGCGTTCATGTCTGTAAAGAGGCCGCTGCCGGGTTTGAACTCATAACGTTTAAGGGCGAGGCGTTTCCACTTTGCCAGGGAGTGGACGACCTGGCCGTCCGCGCCCACGTCCGGGATATCGAAGCCGACCGGGCGTTCCACGCCGTTCAGGTCGTCGTTCAGGCCGGTGCGGCCGTCAACGAACAGGGGGGCGGAGACGCGATGGAGGTTGAGGCGGATCGTTAAATTGTGCTGGAAATCCGCGTGAATGAGTTCAATGGCGCGTTGAAGCTGGTTGTTGGTCAGGGGCATCCGGTATCCGGCAGGGATTACTAATTTGCTCATGAGATAAAACCAATCCTTTATATAAATTTGGGGCATTGGGTTTCGCGGCCCCGTTCAGGCAGAAAGGGGTTCCAGGCCCGGATAGGCCATAAAGAAATTCCAATCCTGGAAGTGTGTACCATTATCCCTGTTTTCAAAAGAAATGTCAACCCTTTCAACCCCCCATTTCTCTTTTCTTTCGAGAGAGAAACAGGGGGTTTCAATCGGCCGGTTATTTGAATGTCTGAAAGGTTTTTTTACTGCGCACAGGCGCGGTTTTTGGATGCCTGGGGAGGAATTTTAGTGGTGGTCGCAGCAGGCTTCACAGTCGCCGTCACAGGGGCGAAGGCTTTCCTCATATGGGATATGGTTGCGGTCATAATAATCCAGGATTGCTGCGCGTACCGCTTCCTCTGCCAGTACAGAGCAATGCAGCTTGTGCGCCGGCAGGCCGTCCAACGCCTCCACAACGGCCTTGTTCGACAGTTCCAATGCCTCGCCAATCGATTTGCCCTTGATCATTTCCGTCGCCATAGAACTCGTTGCAATTGCGCTCCCGCATCCAAACGTATTGAACTTTACGTCCGTAATGATCTGCGTTTCTGGGTCCACTTTAATATAAATCCGCATAATATCGCCGCATTTGGCGTTGCCGACTTCCCCCACGCCATCTGCATCTTCCAGTTTGCCCACATTCCGGGGATTCTGGAAATGGTCCATCACTTTTTCACTATACAATGCCATTGAAATCGTACCTCCTCAAATCAAATGGGGCCGCTGGCCCTTCTCCAACTCATCCCACACCGGGGACATCTCCCGCAAATACGAAAGAATGCCCGGCACAACGTCTAAGATATAATCCACTTCCTCCGCCGTGTTATACGCGCTCAAGCTCAGCCGCAAAGAGCCATGGGCAACCTCATGGGGCCGTCCCAACGCCAACAGCACATGGCTGGGGTCCAGCGAACCGGAGGTGCAGGCGGAACCGGACGACGCTGCGATCCCCTTGCTGTCCAGCAGCAGCAAAAGCGACTCCCCCTCAATGCCCTCAAAGCACAGGTTCACATTTCCCGGCAAGCGCCGCAGGGCATCGCCGTTCAAGGCGCTGTGGGGAATAGCCGTCAAACCGGCAATCAGTCGGTCCCGCAAGGGACGCAGATGGGCGGCATTCTGCTCCATATTGGCACAGGCCTCCTGGAAAGCCGCGGCTGCGCCGCAGATGGCTGGAATATTCTCTGTACCAGGCCGTTTTCCGTGCTCCTGCCCGCCGCCATACACAACATTCACCAAAGGGACGTTCCGCCGGGCGTACAGCACGCCGGCGCCTTTTGGGCCATGGAATTTATGCGCAGAAAGGGACAGCAGGTCGATCTGCATGGCTTCCACGTCGATGGGCAAGTGTCCTGCCGCCTGTACCGCGTCCGTATGAAACAGCACGCCCGCTTCCCGGCAGACGGCGCCGATCTCCGGGATGGGCTGGATGGTGCCGATCTCGTTATTGGCAAACATGACACTCACCAGGCAGGTATCCGGCCGCAGAGCCGCACGCACCTGCTCCGGAGTAACGACGCCGTCCGGCGGGATGTCCAGCAGGGTGATGGAGAATCCCTCCTTGGCCAGGGCGTCCAAGGTATGGAGCACCGCGTGGTGTTCAAACTTTGTGGAAATGATGTGCCGCTTTCCCTTCCGCGCCCCCAAGGCGGCTGCGCTCCGCAGGGCCTGGGTATCCGCCTCGCTGCCGCCGGAAGTAAAAGTGATCTCCCGTGGGTTTGCGTTCAGGTTCTTGGCAAAGACTGCACGGGCCTCCGAGAGAAGCTCCTCCGCCCGCTGGCCGGGGCTGTGGAGGCTGGAAGGGTTTCCATAGGTTTCCTGGAAGCAGGGCAGCATCGCCGCCAAGGCGGTTTTGCTGACGGCAGTCGTAGCGGCGTTATCCGCATAAACGTTCATAAGTTCCTCCTATTTTCCTACTATGATACTATGTTTATAAGATGCCACATTTCCCGCTGTTTGTCAACCCTGGCAGCGATTTTTTTCGCGAATTTTATTATTGGCAAAAAAGCTCCATACCGTGTGAACGGTGTGGAGCTTTTTCATGGGTCAATTTTCTATAATGACAGAGAGCAGCGGATTTTCCTCCCTGGCCTTTTCCAGCACCATCTGAAGCTGGTCCCAAAACGGCCCGAGGTTCGCCCGCAGTGCGGCGCAGTTCACAAAACGGATTTCCATGGCTCCGCTGAAATCCGTCAGGCAGTCCCACAGCGCATCCAGATTCCGCCCGTAGTAATCCGGGAAATACGGCGCGAACGCGTCCAGCGCCGCCGCCCGGTCCCTGACAGACGCGCCATTCAAAACGATGCTATCCATTGGCATCCTCTCCATAAAGCAATTCAAAAGATTCGTAATGGTCTTCTGTATAGTAGATCAAACCGTCGTTGGAAAATACGATCCGTTTCGCCCCCCGGCTGTCCGCCCCCAAGGTATCGATGTCACATTCGGTATAATTCCGGCCCTCCGCGGCGGGCAAAAGTCCCTCATAATTTCCAAAATAGCTGCCTCCAATACACATTCCCGGCGCATAAGGTTCCAGCGATCCGCCGGGCCAGCCCAGGGCTTGGGCGTCTTTTTTGGTAATAAAATTGTCCGGCAACCGGCCATATAAATGGATGTAAAGCGCCACATCTTCCTTGGAAGTATATACGCCGTCCTCCGAAAGCGCCGGTTCTTCGGCCTCCAAATTTTCAGGATCACCGGTATTTTCTTCCGGCGGCGTTTCCGCTTCCTCCGGACTGTCTGGCAGATTTTCGATCAAACCCGCGCTGTCCGGCGGGGAAATATCTTCTTCCATTCCACAGGAAGCCAGCCCAAAAATGAACAGAACCGCCAGGAAACTGCAAAGTAATCGTTTCATTTCTTCATCTTCCTTGTCTAAAAAATAAACTCCATATGCAGCCTTACCCAGAGGGATAGCAGAAAAATAATAGCCGCATATTGCGGCTATTATAGCGTATGAACCCTCTTTATGCAAGCCCTGTGGCCGTATCATCTCACGGGTATGTCCAATAACGGTCCGGCGGCGGGCAGCGGCGGTACTGTTTTCCTCCGGTCGGCGTTCTGGACATCCCCCCGCCGACGCCGTCGGGTATGTACAGCAAACAAGGCAGCCCGCTTTTCCGAGCCTCCGCATACTGGAAGTTCGTCTCAAACACAGCGCGCTGTCCGGGCTTCAGGCGGATCAGCCCCTCGCCGGAGTTCAAAGCGTTTATGCCGCCCTGCAGCGGCTCGATGGTGCAAAATCCCTGTTTCCCGTCGCCGTTCCAGAGGACCCAGTGGTCAAAATTCTCCGATACCGTGTACAAAATGTTGCCAATTTGGGCCGTATGGCCGGATGCCGTGTAAAAACCGTGGATTTTCTGGCCCCGGAAGCGGCCTCCGCGCAGATAGGCGGCTTCCTCCTGCCGGAGCGGTTCCACTTCGCCTGTCGGCAGCATCCGTTCATTCAAAACCCACCGTTTTCCAAGGTCGACCCGGAGCAGGCCCTGTTCCAAAAAGGTGGTATGCAGTCCAAATGTTAGGGGCATATCCTGATTTCCGGTATTTTTGATAACAAATTGCTGCCGGTAACCGGCCCGGTCCAGTTTGCAGAGGACTTCCAAGGAAAAGGAGAACGGATAATCCTCCCCCGCACTCTCGTACACGGCCAATACCGCGTATTTTGTCCGCTCCATAATGGTAAACGGGCGCTGGTGGAGCACGCCGTGGAGGTTGCACTTCAGCGTTTGGTCATTCTGCGGCAGCTGGTAGCAAATCCCGTCGAAGGTAAAACGTCCCTGGTCGGTGCGGTTTGGCGGCAGCAGGACGGGGATGCCATAGGCGCAGGAGTCCTCTTCCAGCTTCCGCAGGGAGGGCGGCGCCCGGAGGATCGGCTTTCCGTAAAAGGACAGGGAAACCGTGTTCATGCCGAAAGCCGGGAGGATACATGCGGCCCAGGGGCCCGCTGCCAATTCTATCAGCATGGGCATTGTCTTCCCGCGCAAGGGCAACACCTCCTAACGGTTTCCGGACGCTGCCGGAGGAATCTAAACTAATTTACTGGGATATTTGATTTTCGATCAAATCTAGGAGTAAAGTATACGCCTTGTGTCCCGTTCCTGTCAACCCAATTTTCGCGTTTTTCCTCCAGAATCAGCAAAATAAAACAAGGAAATCCAGGAACAATTGTGAAAACTGGCAAAGGAAAAAACTGCTAATTTTAGGAATTTATTTACATTTTTCGGTTTTTACCAATTTTTCATAAAATTTACGCAAAACTAACATTTCGTCAATTGACTTTATCAGATTTTTCATATAATATCAAAACATGGCTTGTTCGATTGCTGACGATATTGGACAAATTCTGCCGCTCAAGGAGGGAGTATGGAAAATCGAAACAACCAAATTGCCGGGAAAACCATGGCGGCCAAAATCGCTGACCGCATCCGCGATGATATCATCTGCCGCAACATTCCTCCCGGCAGCCGCATCACCGTCAAAGAGATCGCTGGCCGCTACGGCGTCAGCAGTATGCCTGTGCGGGAGGCCTTCAATATGCTTGGCGGAGAACAGCTCCTGCGGCTCAACCCCTACCGCGGCGCTACGGTGATGGCGGTCACATCGGATCTCGTTGTACAGCTCAACGACATCCAGTCTGCCCTGGAAAGCCTTCTGGTGGAGCTCTGCCTGCAAAAAGGCTACTCCAATGAGCTGCTGAACCAGATGGAGGATGTCAACCAGCAAATCGCCCGCTCTGGCGAACGGGAACAGTGCATCGCCCTTAACACGGAGTTTCATACTCTGGAGTATTCACCCTGTAAAAACCATATGGCTTACCATCTCTTTCAGCGGACTATCCAGCACCTCTATGCCATCCACCGGTATTACCCTGCCGAAGGGGAACGCGTCCAGGAGATGGTGCAGGAGCATCAACAGATCATCCAATGCCTGCGGAAACGGGACGTCGTTTCCGCCATTGCCATCACCAAATTACATTCCAAACGCCAGGTTGTCCTGGAAGAGAGCTATCCCAATTGAATCCCAATCCATAAAAAGCGGCTGGTATTGCACCAGCCGCTTTCCTTTCAGAGAGATTTCCGCGCTCAGATGGCCTTGGTACGGACTTCCCCGCCCAAACGGTCCGCGAAGGCTTCCAAGGACATAGCGCCCAGATCCTCGCCTGCGCGGGTGCGGGGGGAGACGGTCTGCGCATCCATATCCCGGTCACCGACAACCAGCATATAGGGCAGCTTTTCCAAGGTCGCCTCCCGGATTTTCTTGCCGATTTTCTCGTTTCGGCTGTCAACTTCCACCCGGAAGCCCATCGCATCCAGCTTCTCCGCCACGTCCGCCGCATACTGGAGGGCGCGGTCGGTAACAGGCAGCACCTTCACCTGCACAGGTAGGCCGCCAGCGCGGGGAATGCCGCCGGCGGCCCGGATAAGGGGAATAAAAGCGGAACAGCCGTGTTTATTTTTTCCCGCCAATGGGCATGATGTGGAT